>NZ_JBCOSQ010000097.1:0-13478 GCF_040920905.1 Butyricimonas sp. RTP31003st1_G1_RTP31003_210430
GAATTAATACTAAGCCCGGCCACCTTTCCAACCAAACCTTGTGACCAGTTAGAAGAAACCGCACGCATGACTTCATTTCCATCAAGTTTACTTGTCGAATACCCTAATCCTCGTTCATTTCTTTTAATCCCCAATGCCGTTACAACGACATCATTCAAGGCAACGTTTTTTTCATTCAACCGGATGATCCATTCAGTGTTCTTCCCGTGATAAGAAACAATTTCTGTCTCGTATCCCAAATAACTGAAGACAATCTTATCCGTAGTTTTAAGTGTTTTCGGAGATTTAAGAATGAACTTTCCATCGGTATCCGTAACCGTTCCTAGAGTTGTGCCTTTTACAGACACACTAGCACCAACAAGCGGTAAATCATTTATATCAACCACCTTCCCTTTAATAACTGTTTGTGCTTGAACAGTCATAGCCATCAGACTAAATAAAAGAATAAAACTTTTCTTTAAAATAAACACCATAGACAACATTTTTAATTTTTTGATGCACGAAAGTATGCGCACAATGTTTCAATAGTGTTACATCACAATTAAGAATAGATTTTATTTTACAATCACCAGATCCATTTATCAACCAAAATAGGGCCATTCAGACATAGTCCCAACAATATACATCAAAATAGGAAAACCTATCAATGCCTAATGATTATACTTGCTGATTTGGAAAACAAAACGAATTGATTAAAATTTAAGAGGGTATGGACAGAAAATCCATTAGAACGAGAATAATTTATACCTCTTACAATTTTTCAAGAAAATATAGAGTAAAAAAATACCTGCAATTGCTTAAACGAAAATGCGTTTAAGCAATTGCAGGTAAGAAGTTTTAATATCTTCTATTTGAATTATAACCTCCGCGACTTCCGCCACCTCTGTTATATCCTCCGCGACCTCCACCGTTTGATCTTTCTTCTCTCGGCTTAGCCACGTTAACGTTAATTACCTTACCGTCATATTCAGCACCGTTCAATTCATCGATTGCTTTTTGTCCCATAGCATCATCTGAGATTTCAACAAAACCGAAACCTCTTGATCTACCTGTTTCACGATCCATAATAACTTTAGCTGAAGTAACTTCACCGTATTCAGCAAACAAAGTTTGCAAATCAGCGTCATCAACGCCATAACTTAAATTTGAGATGTAAATGTTCATCAAGTACAAATTTTAATTGATTAATAAATTACGATTGAGATTGCACAATGAAAGAAAGTCTACTTAACGATACAAATACATGCTAGGAAAGTGATTTAAATACAATGGATTCAACTCAATCTGGGACAAAGGTACTCTTTAATTTTGGATAAGCAAGTAATTTTGCAAATTATTTTATTGAACATCAATCATACCAAGGATTACAATAAAACGCCCCCTCCCGGTAACGAAGCACCGGAAGAGGGCTAAACACATTATTTATTCACACACTACAAATTTTTCAGTTCCGAATCAATCAATCCATAACAAACGTGAAAACGTTTTCCAACACGTTAGAATACCCCTCGTTCTTGATCAGAATTGAAACCCGGTATTTCCCCTTCGGGGCTTTACAATCAAAAGGCAGCTGCATCCGTCCTCCCCCGTATATCACCAGTTCACTCCTGAAAATTTCGGCATTTCCATCCTCCGAAGTCACGTCGGCGATAGAATACTGAACAGGTTCCGTTCCCAACACCCCCTCGATTGTCGCCGTGGTCCAAGGAAGTCCCTGTTCAACAGTAGAGGAATAGGAAAGATACTGGTTACATATTCTTTCCGCTTCAGCAACAGAATATCCCATGCCATCACCCTGAAAACCTTCCCCCAGATAAAATTTCGCATCGTCAATCAGATACTCCTCATCATAATACGCGTTCACCAAAGACTCTATTTCATCTAACCTAGCAGATATTTCATCCATCCGATCTTCATCCGGAAACTCCTCTCCCTCCAATCGATCCATTTCTTCATACAGCTCATCCATTTCCGATTCCAAATCTTGTATTATCGGTTTCGCTTTATACGCCATGGCCAGAACCTTCCCCAACCCCTCCAAGGGCCAGTACTGCTCTTCCATCTCGGCCATTTTAACTTTCACTCCATCCACCCCGATATGCAGCGAATCGATCCCGTATTTCGCATAGGTGGTTCTCAAATAACCGACCGTTACATCTTGGCAGCCCACGAATCCCAAAGCTGCTATCACCAATAAAGTATATATTCTCTTCATCATATCAATAAATACTAGAAATTAACGATGTCAAGTCAAAATTGTAACTCAACGCATGAACTACCCCGTTCGTCATTTGAATATCCGTGGAAACAATCCGATTTTTCTCACTATTTTCCGTGTTATGCAAATAAACGTAAAGCCCAAATTCCCCTTTCTCCGGTATTTTATTATAATCTTCCCGGAAAGTATAAGAAAACAAATCTCCATCCAGCGTGGAATAAACCTTTCCATCAATTTCCTTACCGGTCGTTTCTTCCAAATTTCCCTTGGGGACATCATTCACGGTCAACCGTTGCGGAACAATCAACTGATTTAAAATATACTGGCAAACCTCTTCCGGAATATCCGACACCTTGTTCCAAAGTTCCCCATCTTCCTCAATTTCCACGTTATGATCCAACATCATGCGCAAGATACTCAAGTTCGTCACCCCGAAAAAAGTAATTTGCTGATTTGGCATAGAACCGTCAAAATAAGCCTTCATTCCGGCATTCTCGATCAGTAATATCGTGGAATCCCAATCATCCGGTTGCGAGTGTAAATATTCCCATACCGTGCAATCATGTTTCCCGTTTGCCAACCCGGTATCTATATACTGGTAATTCGTGCAAGCACCCAATCCCACGGCAACACACACGACCAAACTCTTGATAAATACATTTATTTTTTCCATAACCAATACGAATTTTGAGTCATTAATTCATTATTCACAAACGCCTTCTCGCCCACGGGCAAATAAAGAGCCCCCCGGTCTATTTCCTCCTGCGTGAGCATGGAATAAGCCAAAGACAACCGGTTCAAATAACCATTGCGCACGATGTCGAAATAACGTTGCCCTTCACCGAACAATTCCCGTTCCCGTTCATTAAAGACCTCTTCCCGCAAGACTTCGCTCCCCGTGGGACCATCATATTTTTCCAATCCGGCCCGTTCCCGAACATCATTCAAATCCTCCACGGCATTCGGCATATTCAAGCGGGTGCGACACTCGGCACGAAGTAATTTCAGGTCTGCCAATCTCCAGATCACTTTATTTCCCTCCACCGAAATTATTTTCCCTTCATTTCCGACTGCAACCGAGGTGATCACTTTGTTCCATTTAACAAAATAAGCCCAAGGAGACGGGGTATCATCATCCTCATATAACGTCTGTGTCCCTAAATGATACCAGAATGAATCCCGGCGCACATCCTCTTCTTCCGGGTACATATCTTCCACCGTTTCCACCGAAATCCTCGTGTACCCCACTCCCGGACCATCAATATCACTCGGAAGAAGCGAAAAATAAGGGTACGTACACAACAAAATACTGGGATATAAATACATCGGCATATAAGAATTTCCCTCATACTCGTAGTCCTTACTAGTCACCTCGATAGCAAAAATCGTTTCGTCGCTTTCCCGACCTTCTCCAAGCGTGCGTGCCTTTAAAGCAGCAATATCCGGTTCCAACCGGTACGCCCCGCATTTACCTTCAATCACATCAGAAGCGTATTGTTCAGCTTTTTCCCAATACGTCTTTTCTTTATAAAGGCCACCCATCCACGCGTAGATGTTTGCCAACAATGTTTTCACGGTTCCGCTACTGGCATATTGTTTCGAAGTCAATGAATTTCCATACGAATCAGTCAACTGATCGTACTGGGGCAACACGAGCGCCTTCTCTGCGTATTGAATGGCAGTTTCCAGCACTTCCTTCGCCGGACTTTTAGCGAGAGGGTCTTTTGCTTCGGCCCCCGAGGAAATCGGGGCATCCCCCCATTTCCGTGCAATCTCGAAATAAGCGAATGCTTTCATGAAACACGCTTGGGCCAGCCAGAACTCTTTCCGTTCATCCGTGATCCCGGTAAATCGAGAAGCATTCTCCAACAACACGTCCGCCTTCCCGATCAGGGCGTAATACCCGCTCCAAGATTCCATTTTAGCAGGATCCGTGAAAATTCCAACATTCAGATTCCTTACATTTTCGTTTTCATACTCATCACAAGGCAGGGCGGCAAGATCAAGGAACGAAAGGTTGCTATATGTCATTAACCCCCACAACTGAAGTTCCGCCGCCATCATATCTATAACGACTAACTCTACGTCTGATTCCGTCTTAAAATAATTCACGAACGTCACGTCATTCTCCGACTCCACCGTCAAAAAATCATCACACGAGAACAGCGGTAATATAAGCAGATATACTAACAATTTTCTCATAATATCTTTTTTAGAAATTTATACTTAAACCTACTGTAAATTTCCGAGGCAGGGGATAAGCCCCCAGATCATCTATACCATCATAAATACTGACGATTTCAGGATCGAGCCCCTTGTAATTAGTCAACAAGAATAAATTCTCTGCCGTAACATAAATTCGGGCACTGGTCAATCTTGCTTTTTCAATCACCCGTTTATTCAGATTATAACCTAACGTCAGTTGTTTTAATCGCAACAGGTGTACATTTTCAATATCACAATCATACTTTCCATCATACTGTAAATCGTTCCCGTTATAAGATTGCAAATGAGGATAAGACGGGTTCTCCGTTTGAGCATTTTCCCAAGCATGAATCTTACTAATATCCACCAGAAGAGGACGGTTAGGTTCATCCCCGGGCATTAGACTGGCGTCATCATACACCCGTAGGATATGCCTTCCTAACGAATAATTAAACGCCAAGTTTAAATCAAAGTCTTTCCAACGCAAATCAAAGAAAATACCACCATGCACTTTCGGTAACGGGCTGGCAGCATAATACTTATCATCTTCGGTAATATTGCCATCCCCGTTCAGATCCAGAATCCGACGAGTTCCCGGGAAAAAGATACTTGTACTCGTTCCATTAACATACAACAGTTGCTTCTGACCACTCGGCAGATACATGTAAGGCACCTCATCCATCGTGTTATAAAAACCGTCTGTTTTATAAACCTTCATCTGGTACAATGGCTTACCGATCACCTGTTCCTGATAATCCATTTTGTCATAACTTTTCTCGAAACGACTCCAGTTCCGGGAGGCCGTCAATTTCATTTTCCACTTAACAGCCGTTTCTCGTAATATATCGGCAGCCAACTCCAGCTCGACACCCTCGTTCGAGGTTTCCATGGCATTCCGCCACTGCATCGCAAACAAATAAAAATCACCCGGTAAATCGATCTGGTTCAACTGATCTTTCGTGTAACGATAATAGTAATCGAACACCACCTTGAAACGATAATTCATTAAATCCAAGTCCAAACCAATATCATACTGATCCGTCTTCTCCCAACTCAACGTGGGATTAATCAACCCACCCTGTGCAGACTGTTTCATTCCATATTGACCGAGAAATGTTCCCGTTCCCGAAGAGAACAACCCTTGAGCCAGATAAGGTTGACTGAATTTCAACCCGGAAGTACCCCAGCTTGCCCTGATCTTACCGAAACTCAACCAGTAGAACCTTTTCATGAAAGATTCCTGCGAGAAAGCCCAACCGGCAGACACGGACGGGAATGTTGCCCAACGTACATCTTCACCGAAAACAGAGGAACCATCCCGCCGGATCGTTCCCTCCAACATATATTTTTCCTTGTAGTTATAATTCAACCGGGCAAAATAACTACACATCGTTTCTTCCTTCAATTCAGAACTATACTTGTACGCACCTGTTGCCTGTTTTTGTCCCACGCCATATACCACGTCAAAAGCTCCTCCCCATCCGCTACCCACGTAATGGACGTAATCACTAGGTCCTTTCCTTCCTAACCCGCTATTCGTGAAGTGCTGATCCTTTTCAAAAGAGAGACCGAGTAACACGCCAAAATGATGATCCTGTTTCAAATTAAACTGGTAATTCAACAGGTTCTCATTCAAGATATTGATACTACGGGCAATAGTCCCCTCGGAAGTTGAAAAATGATTTTGACGATCGTACGTGCTCGGCATAAATTTATTCAGATTCTGCTGGTTAAAATCTATGGACCCGGTAACAGACAAGTGCAAATTACGGATAAACTCGTAATCCAGTTTCATGTTCAACCGCAACGTGTAACTATTATTTTTCTCGATCTTGGCATTCAAATCTTCCAACATATACTCCTCCACGTAACTC
The DNA here is from genome assembly GCF_040920905.1 of Butyricimonas sp. RTP31003st1_G1_RTP31003_210430. NCBI lineage: Bacteria > Pseudomonadati > Bacteroidota > Bacteroidia > Bacteroidales > Odoribacteraceae > Butyricimonas > Butyricimonas sp. RTP31003st1_G1_RTP31003_210430. The sequence continues at coordinate 6,298 of NZ_JBCOSQ010000097.1, forward strand.
CCTCCCGGCAACAAGGATGAAGTCGAATTTGGATTAACAGAAACACCCTCTATCTTGGAACCGCCACTCCCGGCTCCCTTCACCCCGCCCCGGCTCCGGTCACTGTAAGCGAAAATAGTCCGCAAATCCATCGTGAATCGTTTCACCGGTTTAGCCGTCAAATTAGCGGCTAAAGTTGCCCGTTGAAAATCAGAACCGATCATAATCCCCTCTTCCTTGAAATACCCGAGTCCCACCACGTATTGCACGGCATCATTTCCCCCGGAAGCCTGTAAATTAGCGTTCAACACTTTTGCCGTCCGGTACATGTACCGCCACCAATCGGTAGAATTATTGAAAAAAGGATTCAAACTATCCTGCAAATAGATCCGGTCCCCACTACTCCAAAAATCATTGTACACGGCACCTGTATATCCATTAAGGACAGCATTATACACCTCCGCGTAAGAGGTCGGCACCTTCCATTCATTGCGATTCGGATTGTAATAAGGCTCCCGCGCATTCTTAAAAGCGTTCAGCGCGTACAAACGCTCTCCCTGACCACCTGTCATCTCCACCGTCTTGGGTAACCAAGAGGCAGAATAAGATAACGTTGCCGAAATATGTCCCTGACCGGAGCGCCCCTTTTTCGTCGTGATCAGCACCACCCCGTTACCGGCACGAGAACCGTAAAGAGAAGCAGCCGCAGCATCCTTCAGCACCTCGATCGACTCGATCATCGACGGGTCAAGATTCGCCAGCGTGTTAGCCCCTGTTACATCAGAAGTGAACGCCTGCATCGGCACCCCGTCCACCACGTAAAGTGGAGTACCGGCATTACGATCCTGACTTTCACCTTTTATTGATAACGTATTGTACCCCCGAATAGCAACGATAGACCCGCCACCACCGGGAGCCCCGGACAAGTTATTTACCTCCACTCCGGCCATACGTCCCTGCAACAAACTCTCCAGACTATGCGTCGGCAATTCCTGAATCTCGCTCCCCTTGATCGAGGAAACAGAACTCGTCATCAACCTCCTCTTCTGCGAACCGTAAGCAACAACCGTCACCTCGTCCAAGTCGGAAACATCTTCCTCTAGGGTAACCCGGATCGTGTCTCTCGTCACGGCACTGAAATTCACCTTCTTCGTCTTGTATCCCACGAAAGAGAACACGAGCGTCCCCCTTTCCATCGGCAAGGTCAACCGGAAAACCCCGTTCACGTCCGTGGCCGTACCCACTGTCGTGCTATCCAGCCGAACCGTCACTCCCGGCATCGGTATTTTCTTACCATCCGTGACTTTTCCCAAGATAATTTTCCCTTTCTGCGGCTCGGCCGGGAGCGCGGACAGGATGATAAATTCATCCATCAACTCGTAAGTCAACCCGGTTCCCTCCAATATCTCACGCAACACCACGTCCAAACGAGTATCCTTGAAATTCACGTTCAAGCGGTAATCACTATTCAAACGGTGATTATTATACACCACCGTATAACCGGTCTGTTTATGAATCTCGGAAAAGATTTCCTTGAAACTCAACTGGCTCCCCGTGACGGTCATCGTCTTCTGGGCTAACGTGCCGGCCGTTACATTCGTGATAAACACGACCATCAAAAAAACGCCTAACTTCATAACCTGACAAATTTTTGACAACTTGTTGTGTACAACAAGCCTGTTTCTTCGTTTTTTATTCATACTTTTGTTTCGAGTTAGTTAATATTTACGGTATTACTAAACCTCCCGGAGCGTGGTAGCAACACGTTTCGGGATTTTATTTTTCATATATTTTAATCTGATCTCCGAAATCGACAAATGAAATATCCCTCGTCTTCTCGATCATTTTCAACACGTATTCCAGATCCCGGTATCTCGTCACGGCCCCGGTAAAACGCATCTGTTTCACCTTCTCGCTGGCAAAAGTGAATTTCACTTGATACCAGCGTTCCAACTTCACGACCAACTCTTCCATCGACATATTCTCGAAATAAAAATACCCGGTACGCCAAGCGCTCACCCGACTGACATCCTCTTTCGTGAGAACGATCGAAGTACTCGCCTTGTCCATACGGACCACCTCTCCCGGCACCAACGCTCGGGTCTGTCGATTCCGTGTATCCTCGAATTTCACTTTCCCCTTTAACAATGCCACTTCAACCTTCGCCTCATCCGTGTAATTCATCACGTTAAACGACGTCCCCAACACCTTGACATTTGCCTCCGCCGTTTTCACCACAAAAGGCTTTAACGAATCGGAAGTCACCTCAAAAAAAGCCTCCCCTTCCAAATAAACGGCTCGTTGATTCCCGACAAAATGAAGAGGGAACTTCAACTTCGAATCGGAATTCAACCACACGTTCGTTCCGTCTGCCAGCGTCAGATTATACTCACCTCCCCGGGGAACAATCACCGTGTGATATTCCTCTGTCATCACGTCCTTTCCGCCCTCCTGAGGGAACAGATTTTTCACGGAATCACTCTTCAAGACAATCCCTTCCGCCAATGGTACGGTTCGATCATCCTCTCTACCCAGCATGACCTCGTTCCCTGATGGAAATTGCAAAATAGCCTCTCTCTCCCCGTGCTTACTCTCCAACAAACTGATTTTAGGCAATGTCTCCGGCACCAGTTCTTTCCGGTTCGTGTAGTACACGTGGAAAATGCCCGCCAACAGTAAGACCGCCGCCGCAGACGAGACCACGCCCCACACGAATCGTCTCTGCCGTTTCTGCCTTTCTTCCCGCCATTTTTCCAGTATCTGGGTCTTCATCCCCCCTGCCCGTTCCTCACGTGAACTTAACCGCAGTCGTTGGCACATCTTCAGCGTTTGTTTAAAGCATTGCTCTTGCTCCGGGGTCTCCTTCACCCATCTCTCCAAATCCATCTTCTCCCGCTCGGAAATATCTCCCAAGTAAAAATCAATAATCCGTTCTATTACCTCATCCGAAATCCGGTTCATATCATTTCATTTTGCCTCTAAGACGGGAAAAGCCAAAAACGGGTGAATCAACAAACACATTATTTTTCAAAAATCAACAATTATCCACTTTACAAGCTACATACGATTGTTTCATTCAATAAAATATTTTAGATTTGTACGATAAATAAATTCATGAAAAACCAAAACGATCTCGACCACGATTTGCAGCACATCTTCGATAAATACGCGAAGAACTTGTGTCTTTACGCCCTCAATTACTTGGAGACAGAGGCCGATGCGGAAGACATCGTGCAAGATGTCTTCATTCGTTGTTGGGAAAAAAGAGATATTTTGTTATCAGACGAAAAAGTGATAAAAACCTACCTTTTCAATTCTGTCAGAAACGCTTGCTTGGACAAAATAGAGAAAAAAGATGTCATGCGTTACCACATCGACATTATAAAGCAAGAAATTATTGACGAGGAAACCATCACGTTTGACGAACAACTCCTTCTGGAAATCAGAGAAGAACTGGCACAAATGCCCGATCAAACCCAAAAAGTCATTACCCGCATATTCATGCAGGATATGAAATACCAGGAAGTCGCCGACGATCTCCACATCTCGATCAACACCGTCAAAACCCTGTTACGCAACGGGATCAAACACCTGCGTTCCCACTTCTCTCAACACCTGGAACTCTTAATTTTCTATCTCCAAAAAGCGACACGATAAACAGACTTTCAGCCCTTTTCCGTTTTATTTATTAAACATTTGATCATTTTCTTCACATTTATTACCTTCGTGAAAATTTAATCTAATCCTTAGCATGAAAAATACATTCATTACCACGCTCTTATTATTAATCGTCGTATTTTGCTCTGCCCAAGAGAAATACGTTCCTTCACAAGAAAACCTTACCAACCGGGAATGGTTCCGGGATGCCAAGTTCGGTATGTTCATCCACTGGGGAATATACAGCATGCTGGCCGACGGCGAATGGGTGTTAACCAATAAAAGCCTGAACGAGGCGGAGTACCAAAAACTGGCCGACGGGTTCTACCCCTCCAAATTCAATGCCGACGAGTGGGTCCGCATCGCCAAGGACGCCGGCATGAAATACATCTGTTTCACCTCCCGCCATCACGATGGATTCTCGATGTTCGACACGAAACAATCAGATTACAATATTGTCAAGGCTACCCCTTTCAAACGGGATGTTATCAAGGAATTGGCCGAGGCCTGCCAGAAACACGGGCTTAAATTATTCTTCTACTATTCCCATATCGACTGGCACCGTCCGGATTATTACCCGTGGGGACGCACGGGACGGAATACGGGTCGTACCCCTTCCGGCATGTGGGAAGATTACTTGAAATTCATGGATGCCCAGTTAACCGAATTACTTACCAATTACGGCCCGATCGGTGGTATCTGGTTCGACGGTTGGTGGGATAAACCCGATGCGGACTGGCAACTGGAAAGACAATACACATTGATCCACCGCCTTCAACCGGGATGCCTGATCGGGAATAACCATCACAAAGCCCCTTTTGACGGGGAAGATTTCCAAATGTTCGAACGGGATCTACCGGGACAAAACAAAGCCGGGTACTCTGCCGATGCAGAAATCAGCGCCCTACCGTTGGAAAGCTGCGAGACCATGAATAACACGTGGGGCTACAACATCAACGACCGAAATTTCAAATCCACGAAACAACTCATCCACACGTTGGTGGGTGCCGCAGGGAACAATGCAAACTTATTATTAAACGTGGGCCCCCGTCCGGGTGGAGATTTCCCCGAAGGATCAGTTACGCATTTGAAAGAAATCGGAGAATGGATGCGCACCTATGGTGAAACTATCCAAGGAACCCGTGCCGGAACCATCCCTCACCAAGACTGGGGAGTCACGACCCAAAAAGGAAATAAACTCTACGTTCACATTCTAAATTTGAATAAAGACCAGCTTTTACTCCCGATCACCAATAAAAAAGTGAAGACCATCGTGCATTTCAAGGACAAAACTCCGGTGAAATACACCAAAACAAAAGAAGGAATCTTGCTACAACTGGGAAGTGTCCCCACGGACATAGATCATGTTATTGAAATCACTTACCGATAATAGCGGTCAAAAACCCTGTTCATCGGAAAGAATATAACATGGGATTACCCCTAAGCTCCCCTTGATTCATGATTGGGCTATCCTTTCGCTATATCATAAACATAGCATCAACATAACAATAACACCGCATAAACACATTCTTATATTTATGTCGTGTTATTGTTATGCCAAAAGAGTACCTTTGATGTAACGCAAAGATAGCCCAAGGAATAAGAACGATGAAACCAAGAGGCGATCAATCTATTCTAAATCTAGTCCTTTGCCGAATATCTTGTGATGAGGCCCCGATCATCACCGTGAACCATCCCGGCTCAACCCGCCAGTTCAACGAGGTGTCAAGCACTCGTAAATGTTCTTCTGTAAGGACAAATTCAACCCTCCGGGATTCTCCCGAAGTCAAATGAACCCGTTGAAAAGCCTTGAGCTGCATGAAAGGAGTAACCACCGATGCCTGTTCGTCCCGCAAATACAATTGAACCACCTCATCTCCGGCACGTCCTCCCACATTCTTCACATCTACCGAAACCCGAACCGAATCCCCCTCGACACGCACATCAATTCCCTCGTAAACAAAAGTCGTGTAACTCAACCCGAACCCGAAAGGATATAACGGGGCAGCAGTTCCCTCCACATAATCATGTCGTTCGGCAGATTTATGATTATAATACACGGGTAATTGACCCACGTGACGAGGATAAGACAAGGGGAGCCTCCCGGCAGGGTTATAGTCCCCGAACAACACGTCCGCAATGGCCCGACCACCCTCACCGCCCGGATACCAAGTCGTTAAGATCGCCGGGATATGTTCCGCAGCCCAGTTCAACTCCAAGGGACGCCCTTGAACCATGACCAGCACGACGGGCCTACCCGTGGCATATAACGCTTTCAATAATTCCACTTGCTTGCCCATCAGCGACAAACCAATCCGGTCAAACCCCTCTCCTGACTCCATATCACTCACCTTGCGTTCATTCGCAACGGCAGCCCCTGTCTCCAAAAAATCCGTTTCAAAATCTCGTGCGCTAGAGCCCCCCAAAACCACCACAACAACATCGGAATTTTTTGCAGTCTCACAAGCCTCCCCGATCGACGTGTCCAACGTGTCCCGCACAGCACACCCTTTCACGTAACGGACTTCCGCACCGGGCAACTTTTGCCGGATACCTTCGAGTACAGTAATTACCGAACCGGGTGCCTGTGGTGCCGTATAGTCTCCCAACTGATTATAAACATTATCTGCATTCGGCCCGATAACCGCTACCCGTTTCACCTCCTTCGACAAGGGTAACAATTGATTTTCATTTTTCAGCAACACAACAGACTGGCGAGCCACTTCCCTCGCCACCTCCCGATGCCCGGACGTGCCGATCAGCTTTTCTGCCTTCTTCACCTTCACGTATGGATTATCAAACAATCCCATTTTAAACTTTAACCGTAAAATACGACTCACGGCCCGGTCAATGTCAGCCTCGGCCAATCGCCCCTCCCGGCAAGCTCTCACCAAATCAGCACTGAAACAATTTCCACCCAAATCGGAATCCACTCCCGAACGTAAAGCCAATATCCCGGCCTCGTCCCTACCGGCTGCCACTCGCTGCGACATCAACCCATCTATCGCGTAGAGATCCGAAACCACAAAACCAGAGAATCCCCACTGATCCCGTAAAAGCTGATTTGTCAGGAATGGATTCGCCGTACAAGGAATCCCATCCACCTCGTTATAGGCCGTCATCAATGATAACGCCCCCGCTTTCACGGCCATCTCGAAAGGATAGGACAACTCTGTCAACAATTCCCGCACTCCCACATGAGCCATCCCGGCATTATGCCCGCCTTCAGGTACCCCGTAAGCCGTGAAGTGTTTCAACGTGGCTATAACATTTTTGCCACTCCCCACGTTTCCTCCCTGCAACCCCCGGACATAAGCACTTCCCATACTCCCACTCAAGAAAGGATCTTCCCCGTATCCCTCTTCCACCCGAGACCAACGCAATTCCCGGGCAACATCCAGCACAGGCCCGTAACCGATATGCCCCCCTTGTAAACGGGCCTCCAATGCCACGATTTCGGCCACTCGCTCCTCCAGTTCCGTGTTCCACGTGCTTGCCCTCCCGATAGCCGTGGGAAACACAGTCGTCCCGATAGCCATATGCCC
>NZ_JBCOSQ010000098.1:0-13446 GCF_040920905.1 Butyricimonas sp. RTP31003st1_G1_RTP31003_210430
GCCTTCCCGAAAGATTTTTCAACCAATGTACTCATAAAAGTACAAGCCGGTTGCAAATCATCCGCACCCTTCACCACGTTAATCACTGTTTTTGGAGATAGATAAAAACCGCCATCCGCAACTGTTACCTGCTGAGGCTGAGGAATAATATTCACCTCTTGATTTGGTTCACTGGCACATCCGCCAAGCAAAATAATACACAATACTACGATTGAAACAAAACTGATTTTTTTCATAAACGCATTTTTAAACACAACAGCCAAGATAAGTTAAAATTCGTTCCCGTGCAAATATTATAATTGTTCTATTTCTTCATTTGTTAAACCCGTACTACGAATGATGGAATCCAAAGGTACTCCTAGCTTTTTCAAATTACGAGCAACCTCAACAATTCCTTTTAATTTTCCTTCCACCAAACCTTCTGCCCGTCCTTCCACTCTTCCCTCCACCTTTCCTTCTTCCCTTCCTTCAGCCCTCCCTTCTGCTCGTCCTTCCACTAACCCCTCGAACCTGGCCGTCCCCAGCACGTCATTCTGGATCATGATCGCATCAACGTGACGATCGTATGCCGCACGCTCTGATGCATCCATACTATAATAAATCAATTTTTCCCGTGCCTCTTTCAACCCCGGAGCCGTTGTGTCCGGACGGATATGATCATTCTTCAGGTAATCCAACCATTCCTCCAACGGCGTTGTCGCCACTTGATTAAACTCGTTCAAACGAATCAAGAAATACTCCGGGAATATCTCCGAAGGTAGGCGACGCACCAAAGCATCCTTTTCCTTCACGGTCACCTGCAGACGATCCCCCGTGTGAACCCCCGTGAACGTGTTCTGCCCGTGATAAAGGTAATCATCCCCCTTACCTATATCAAAATAAAGAATACTAATTGAATATACTTTTTTCACCTCCGAATAGAGATTACCCAACTTGATATGTTCCGTGATCGCTTTCGCCGCCCCGTAAAGAATACGTTCAAGGAAATAAAGCTCCCGGGTTACCTGCACCTCCACGATAATGATCTCCCCCTCGCTATTCCGTGCCTTAATATCCACTCGGTTAAACTTATCATTATCACACTGCTGATTACTCTCACTTTCTAGAATTTCCATGATATGGATTTCCTTACCCAACAACACCGTGAGCAAACCTTCCAACACCCCAAAATTTGCTTTATCACGCAATAATCGTTTCACGGCCCAATCAAATCGTATATACCTATCCTTCTCCATAACACAGCCAATTTAGTTATTCTTCACAAAGATACACTTTTCCACGACAAACGTTCCTTTTTTCGGGGAGAATATATCATTATAGAGACGACACACCTAATATAATGATTTTAGCATGAGCAACCACATTGCCAGATAAAACGTAGCATCTGTCACTTTACATACAGAACCTCCTTATCCCTGTATTTTCCCATGTCCGAAATAATCACCTTCTCCCCGACCGTCAACCCCTGCAACACCTCCACGTATTCGAAACCACTCTCTCCCAGCATAACCTTCCTCTTTTCCACCCGCTCCCCGTTGACAACCCACAGGTCATAATCTCCCCGACCCATGTAATAAGCCCCTGTCGGCAAACGCAACGTTTCATCCTTCATGGCATGAGTAACATGCACATCCACTTTCAGCCCGGAGCGCAAACGAGTATTACTCTGATCATCCAGAAACACAACAAACTTGATGACACCGTTATTCACCGAGGGCGTGACATTCCCCACCGTGCCGGAAAGCTTCTCGTTCCCGATCACCACGTTCACCCGGTTCCCCGCGGTAATCTTATCCGCATAACTATCGGCAATCTCGCCCTCCACCTTAAAACTCGACAAATCAGACAATATCGCCAAATTACTTCCCTGCGCAACAGAAGCCCCAACCTGATCATTAATCCAAGTCAACGTGGCGGCACGAGGCGCCATCACCTGAGCCTCCCCAAGCGTCTTGAACAACAAGTCCATGTTCCTCTTGGCAATCTTGTAATCCAACTCCAGCGAGCGAATTTCCGATTGTGAAGTACTCTTTTTATTTTCAAACTTCCGTTTCAATTGTTCCAATTGCATTTGTTTCACCGTGTAATTCAATTCCGCCTCCCGCACCTTTTCCCTCGTACTGGCCCCGATACTATCCAGATAGCGCTCGTTATTCAGCGACACCAAAGTTCGTTTCAACATCATCTCGTCAATATCCACCTGCATTTTCATTTCCGCCAAATCACTCGCTATCGTTTTACGCTGTAAATCCAATTTATTCAACTGCATCTCCAACGACTCCTTCTTCGTTTCGTACTCCGTCCGTATCGTTTCCAAATCCAACTGTAACAACGGTTCATCTTTCTGCACCCGATCCCCCGACTTTTTATACACTTCCAGCACCTTCGAAGACACCGGAGAAGTGATGATTTCTTCTGCAAAAGGAACCACCTTTCCCGTGGCATACACGGAAACCTCCACTGCCCCCTCGTCCACCACACCAAAATTCACCTCTGCTCCCCGAATCTTGGGTTGAAACATATTCACCAAAAAAGAAAACACCCCCACGCATATTGCCACAATCATAGTACCCCTTACGACCATTTTCCGTTTACGTCGTCTTTTTATCTCCGGAGATATTGCCTGATCCATAATCTAATATTTTTCTTGTTGATAAATTATATCTTCTCTCTTTTCAAAATCATACAAAGTCAACCTACGCAAGGCATAAAAATACACCCATGACGAATACAATTGACTCACATAAGTACGTCGGGCATTATCCTGCTCCGTCTGTGCGGCATTCAAATCCAGCACACTGATCTGCCCCAACACGAAAGTCTCGTATGCCGTCTTGTAACGCTTCCGGGCTACGGTATCCGCCAAACGCACGATCTCGTTCAGCCGATTCTGTTCCTGATACTGTTTTACCGCCGTCATCACATCTTGTTCGAAATTCAATGTTTCCTTCTCCACCTGTACCCGTGTGATCTCTGCTTGCGAGCGGGCCAACTCCACCTGTCCCCGTCCCTTTCCCCAATTCAATATTGGAATACTTATCCCCAAACTAACTGCCTCCCGATTTCGTAAATTCTGGTATGTCTCTTTAAAAGTCCTATCACTTCCAGTGAACCCGATCGAAGCATAAACGTCTGCCTTAAACCCTCTCCCGGCTTTTGCTTGTGCCACCTGCTGACGTGCTTGCAGCATCCGGCAAACCACATCATAACGGAAAGGATTATTCCTATTCGCCAGTTCCATAACCTCTTTAAACGTCACCTCGACTTCCGGACACTCTTCCGGCATATCAGGAACAATCACCACACGTTCATTATATCCCAGATAATTACGCAAAGCAAACATTTTCTGCTCGTAAGCCTGCTCCGTCTGAATCAGCGAAGACGAGGCATTCAAGTAATTCAACTTCAATTGCAACAAATCATTATCGGAAATCAATCCCCTCTCCCGTTTTCCTTGTGCTATCTGCATCAGTTTTTCCGAATTTTTCAAATTCTGCCGATCTATATCCACGTTAATCATCGCCAGCAACAAATCGAAATAATACGATATAGCCTGTACTGCCACGTTTTCCATGTTCACGGCAAACTGCTGCTGAGCTTGCTTGTACTTTTCCGGCTCGATCTTCATACTCCATTTCAAGGGATTCGCCGTGATTAACGGCTGTGAGAAAATCACGTTAAACGGCACGCTCATATACTCCGTCGTCTTGTCTCCATCCAACTGGTCCACCCGCTCTACCTGTGATTGTAAGGACAACGCACCTCCCGTCAGCGGGATATTCTGCGTCACCGACAACGCCAACTGCTCCGAAATCGAATTACTGGAAATATATTTGTACGTCCCATCTTCCTTCAAATAACTCGATAACGTCCGGTTAAAACTCGGTAATGTTCCCGTCAATGTCACGTTTGGCAACAAATCGGCCCTATAATTTCGATATTGCCAGTACGCTGATCTCAACTGACTCTTTGCCACCATCGCATCCAGCGACTGTTCCCGTGCCAGACGAATCGCCTCTTCCAAAGAAACAACCTTCTGTTCTTGCTGAGCCGTAACAGGTAAAACTGCCAATAAACACCACCATATAAATAATCCTTTCATCATAGCTCCATTTTTACTGTTACGCTTCTCGCATTGCCTCCACGGGATTCACCTGCACCACTTTATAAGCCGGCCACCAGGCACTAAATACCGCAAAAACAATCATCACGACCAAAGTCATCCCAATCGCAGCCACGTTTACCCCCGTCCATTCATACACGAAACCGAAAAGCACCATTCCCGGCAAGGCAGCCAAAACACTCAAAATTAAACTTTCCGTTACGACAAGACCTATCAAGCGCTGTTTCGTGGCTCCCACCACCAAACGCAAGGCGAATTCCACTTTCCGCTTTTTAGAATTTAGCCAAAACAAACCAAATGTCCCGATAAACGCAAAAAGTAACAAAAAAGCCGTGGGAATAGCCCGCATGGCAACACCGGAAACGACATCGAACATAGATTCTCGTTTCAATCCGCCCATTTCATAACAAAGTGATACCGCTTTCTCAGCTAATCCCAGTCGCTTATATTCCTTGCTAAAACTAGCATGGAACTCGTTTTCATATCCTGGTTTGATCTTAGCACAACATTCCTCGTAAGCAGATAATGAATTTTCTCTTCTACGAAGAATTATCGTCGTTGGTGTATCGGAAAAGACATTCTGTTTCACTCCGGGAGTTATCCCTACAACCGTCAACGTGCGCCCCCTTAAATATAACTTTTTTCCAATTGCCTCTTTCCACCCCAACTTATCCATCAATTGACGACTGACAACGGTAGGGCTAGAACCATCTTCGAGCACTTTTTCCGTAACCCATATACCTTCCTCCAATTCCGGTTGAAAAACCGTCTTTGCCTCCTCATCAGCCAATTTTATGATTACCCCTACAGCCTTCCCATCCACTTTAACCGTGTCTGCAAACATACCATCATAATATATATCCGAACGTAGATAAGGAGCCAATCCGTTGCTTCGGGTTATAGCCACCACGAACGGTTCCTTCCTCAATTTTTCAATAATGACATTCATCCCTTGTAGCATCTCTTGTGCGTCATCCCAGTTATTGTTTCCGCCACCATGCAACATATACCCGAAAACCACCACGTCATCCGTGTTTAGCAATCCGGGTTCCCGATATTTGTCTATCGCTCCAAACAAAGCCACCATACTCACCATCAGAATAATAAATATCAACACTTGCTCCATCAATACCCCGGCATATTTTTTTCGTTCCTGCCAAAGCATCTTTAATATATGACCAATCATTTAGAACCTCCTTTCAAAACCGTAGCTATATTTTTCCGGGCAATAATATATGCCGGAATTCCACCGGATAATAATGTAAACAACAACGAGAGAGGAAACACCCCGCATAGAATAACCAAATAATCCAAATCCTCTATCAACGATATTTGTCCCTCGTCTCCATTATTAAAAAATGACACACTGATCCAATCCGCTACCGGGTACGTTAGGAATATACCTAAAATAGCCCCGACAATCACCAACAGAGCGATCTCGGTGATCACTTGTATAAACGAATCCCAAAGCCCTGCTCCCAAAGCTCGTTTCAATGCGATTTCATCCGAATAATTATCCACGTTCGCCATGTTCAAGGTAACAATATTTATTGCGGGAATAAGTAGCAACAAGAGAATAGCCACGGGAATCCCGTAAGCATACAAATCAGAACCGAAATTATCAATTCTTGCCTCCCGGAATGTATATAAATTCTCCGGTTTCACATCCACTTGCATATTTATCAAACTCCAATAATCCCTAACTGCCACGGCAACATCTTCTTTCATATTTTGGATGGGAACATCCCGGGGAAACAGGACTCCCAAATCGTAATACCCAAACCCGCGAGGCGAAAAGCTATTAAAAACATGAGGTATCCATATCCCGTCCGCACGAATCGCATAGGTCGAAAAATTACGCACCACGCCGATAACCGTGTACTCTCTCCCCTGAATCTCCATTTTCTGCCCGACAACATCTTCCCTCTTGAAAAACATCCCTGCCATATCCTCCCTCAACACGACATATGCGTCTTTATTCAGGCATTCCTGTTCCGTGAAAGGACGCCCTTCTATAAAATGGAACTGGTTAATTTTCCAATAACCTCCATTTACAAAAGCAAAAGAAAGTGTCTTACACGCATCATTCACGGCCACCTCCCCGACACTATTATAATACATGAAATAATCCTCTTTCGCCCGTACCCTTTCCATCAACCAAGCTGTCATCTTCGAGTATATACCTCCAACATTCCGTCCATTCGCATCTTGAAAAGTGCTGAACACAATTGTCCTATCACCATTTACAAAAGGAGCTTTATTACTGGTTGTATCATACACGAGTTGGAGCATGATAATAATAAACACGAATGTAAACGCAGTACCAATCACGCAGAACAAAGCATACACTTTATTATGCCCTATACTACATAATGCTGATCTTAAATAATTCTTCCATTTATTCATAATCTCTTTATTTACTATTCCTCCCGCATCGCCTCCACGGGATTCATGCTCTTTTTCTTCACTTCAACGTCACCGCCGGGTTTACCTTCGTCACCCGGTAAGCCGGATACCAAGTACTCAACATCGAAAACATAACCATAACAAGCACCGTTATGCACACACCCGTCCATTCCGGCAAAGTATACTCATAAATAAACATGGACAAGAGAACTCCGGGCACACAGGCTAGTAAAGTAACAACAAAGCTTTCCAACATCACGAACACGAGTAACTTACGGTGAGTCGCACCCACGGCCAACCTCAAAGCAAATTCTCGTACTCGTCTTTCCGAATTCTGCATAAACAAGCCAAACGTACCGATAAATGCGAAAACAAACAGAAATATAGAAGGAACGGCTTGCAACATGATATATACAAGTGCAGTATCGTATGAAAATCCCTTAGCAAGTTTCATATCCATCGCAAAAGGTTGAGCTTCTTGAACAGGAATCAATCGTTGAAATTCTTTATAATAAGCCATGATAAACTCTTTCTCTCTACCCGGATATACACGAGCGCAAAGTTCCCGGAACATATCGCTATATCCCATGGCATTACATGGCATAATAACAGTCGGATCAGAAGCTAAAAGGACCTGATGTTTTATCCCAGAAATCACACCTACTACAGTAAGGTCATTTCTACCCATAAAAAACTTGTGCCCAATAGCCTGTGTCCATTGTAACTCGTCAACTAATTGTTTCGTGACCACACAAGCAAATGACCCATCTTCTAATCTGTCATCCGCGAGCCATTTCCCCTCCACAACGTCCGGACAAAACACTTTGTAAGCCTCCTCTTCAGCTCCCTTATAATTCACACGATATATCTTACCATCAATACGCACGCTATCATACCAAGCATTATCTCTCATATAGGGAATCATTGCCATACTCTGTGTGATCCCGACAACACAATCCAATTTCTTCAAATTATCGATCAAAATATCAACACGTTTATCGACCTCTCCCGTATTATCGTTCATTTCCGAAAGCATATACCCGAAACTAACCGTATTATCCGTATTCAATAATCCCGGTGAATATATCTTGTGTAAAATTTCAAAAACAGAAACGATTACCAACATCAACACCACAAAAACAACCGCTTGTTCGATAAAAATCCCGCAAAAGGTCTTCCATGAATTCCTGACTATTTTAAATATATGACTGATCATCTATCACCTCCTTTCAAAACTACCGCCATATTTTTCTTTATCGCCAAGTATGCGGAATACCCACCTGTCAGCAAAGTAAACACAAACATCATAGGTAAAATTCCTCCCAATATAACCACATAATCAATATGTGTAATTAGAACATCCGTACCCTCTAATACTCCATTAACACAAACCTCCTCGATCACATGCACCATCGGAAAAAATAACAATAATCCCAAAAGCACCCCGATAACCACGAGAATCAGATTCTCTACTATGATCTGAAAAAAAAGTTCCAAACATGAAGCTCCAATGGCTCTCCTGATTGCTATTTCCTCGGATTGTTTAACTGAATTCGCCACGTTTAATGTCATAATATTAATAGCCGGAATAATCAATAAAATCAAAAGTACAATAGGAACCCCATAAAACAGTAATTGAATTCCCACATCATTCACCAAATCCTCTTTTACCGTGTATAGTTTTTCCGCAACAATTTCAACCTTTCTTCCCCGACGTGAATAATAATCCTCTAGCACACGTGCAACTCCTTGTTTAGCCGTGATAATAGAAACATTCCGTGGAAACAAAACACAAATATCATAATAATGATCCCCACTAGGAGTAAAAGAATTATATTTATTCGAAAACCAAAATTTTTCGGGTATTCCTGTCGTAAAAACAGACACATCCCTCACCACCCCTGTAATTGTGTAAACAACCTTTTGGCATTCGATTCTTTTTCCCACGGCACTCTCCCCCTTGAACAATATATCCGCCATACTTTTATTTATCACAGCAACTGGCTGTTTATTCTCAAATTCTTCTTGTGAAAACGCACGTCCTTCTAAAAATTCAAACTGGAAAACATTCCAATAATCAACATTCACGTAATTCACAGAACTGGCAACAAACGTATGTTCTCCAAAAACATCCACAAACTCCGAGTGATTAACTGCATAGGATTCATATCCTTGTATTTCCTTCATTAAACCTTCTATTTCTTCGGCAGGAATATACACAGTCTTACCTCGTACATCCCGAGAACTTCCAATTTGAACAATCCGGTCCGCATTCACCATCGGCGGCTCGTTACCAACAACAGAATAAACGAGTTGCAACACGATCGCGATAAACACGAACGCCAACGCCGTACCCAACACGTAAAAAATTGCAAACGACAGGTTGTGCCGGATATGGTAAAACGCTGGAATTATATAATTTTTCCATCGATTCATAACACTAACTTTCCGTCAAACAAACGAATGATCCGTCCGGTTTCCTCCGCCAATCTCTCATCATGCGTCACCATCACGATTGTCGTCCCCTCCCGGTTCAATTGTACGAGTAAATCCATGATCTCCGTTCCCATCTTACTATCCAAATTTCCTGTCGGCTCGTCCGCCAGAATCACTTTCGGTTGCCCGATCAACGCTCTGGCTATCGCCACCCGCTGGCATTGTCCCCCGGACAACTGCGAGGGGAAATGTTTCAAGCGATGAGTCAACCCGACCTTTTCAATTAATTCCAGTGCCCTTTTCTTATTGGCCGATGCAGAACTTCCCCGGCGATACAACATCGGCAGCAACACGTTATCCAACACGTTCAGCGACGGGATCAAATGGAAACTCTGGAAAATAAATCCTAGTTTCTGGTTACGAATCCTCGCCATATCCCGATCATACAAAGAATCTGCCCGGACATCATCAATAATCACCCAACCACTCGTTGGCTTATCCAACAACCCCATAATATTCAACATCGTACTCTTTCCACACCCCGAAGGTCCCATGATAGCCACAAACTCACCTTTCTCCACCGTCAAATTAATATCTTCCAATGCCCGTGTCTCCACCTCGCTCGTGTAAAACGTTTTATTAATATTTTCTAAAGTTATCATACGATTTAAGTATTAGTTGATTCATGATTTATTTTACCATTACAAACATAACGAACTCCCTCCTAGGAAACCTCCCCGAATTATTGTAAAACTATTGTAAAATTTCGCTCCCGACATATCGCTCAACCACAACTCCTTGTAAAATCAATTCTAAATACGTAATTTCGTCTCGTCTATGTGACGGCAACCATTCAACAAACGTGCATGTTGAAATGGCAAAAGAAAAGTGAATGAAACACGATTTAAGAATAATAGGTTATATCACGTTCACGATATTCATTTTATTGTGGATCAATCAATTATTTTCCGGTATTAAATTATACGAAACCGTCAAGACACGCTGGCAAATTCACATGGATTCTATTATCGAATCAGTTATTCCCCCATACATAGAAATATTACAAACGGACTCCGTTCAAGAACGAACCCATCTTTTCTCGTCATTAGACAGCATATTACGCCCCCAAGCACCCGATGCCGTTCATTTCACCATCGCACAATTAGACAGCACAAATCAAATCATAGTCCGGTTCCAGCATCACAAAACACCTACGCCCGACATAACACGAGGAAAAAGTTTCCCGATAAATAATCTTTCCCACGAATCCTTGGCCATTTATTACAATTTTCCAATCTCCTTCTTTTTAGAGGAATCATGGCAAGACATCCTCGCCATTGTCGCGCTGACACTGCTACTTGTTCTAGGTTTACAATACCTCTCCCACGCCCAACAGCATCTATCCCGCCTTCAAGAAGAAATGATTAAACAAGTCGTGCATGACTGGAAGACCCCTCTTGCAAGTATCGTCACCCTATCTGAACTTGTAGAAAAAAAATCCATCCCCGAGGATGACGAAAAGGGACATGCGAAAATCCGGCTCATCCAAGAAGAAGCCAACCGACTGAAAACAAGCTCTCAGCAATTGCTTAAAACGTTAAGTGGGCTCGCCCACTTGAACATCACCCGGGACGAATTTAACCTGAAAAACGAGATACTCTCGTTATTCGAGAAACAAAACCTCGCCAACCACGGACAAAAAAATATCCAGTTAAACTTGCGCTATCTCGTTGAATCCGAAATTGTTTATGCATCACATTTCTACCTACTCGGCGCTCTTCAAAATCTCTTGGATAATGCCGTGAAATACAGCGGAGAAACGCCACAGATCACCGTAATCTGTTACCAAAAAAGAGGAACCTTCGTTATAGAAATAAGGGACAACGGTCCCGGTATTCCCAAAAAGCAACAAAAATATATTTTCAACAAATATTATCAGGCAAACAAAGACTCTACCAATAAAAAAGGATACGGTTTAGGCTTGACATACGTCTACAACGTCATCAAAGCCCACAAGGGAAAAATCACGGTGGACAGCCCGCCGGGAAAAGGATGTACATTCACGATATACTTACGCAAATGGAAGAAAAAATAAATATACTCTATGCCGAGGACAACACCACGGCCGCCATGATATACACGGAAATCCTTGAAGAAGCCGGGTACACGGTAACCCTTGCCAAAGAGGGGAACAAGGCGTGGCAACTATACGAAACCGGAGCTTGGGATCTCCTGTTACTTGACATGGACCTACCGGGAAAAGACGGCCACGAACTGATTCGCCTCGTACGGGAAAAAGGGGATCAGGTCCCGATCGTGATTCTCAGTTCCGTCAATCACAACCATGCCCTGTACGAGGGAGCCGACGATTATCTCGTGAAAGGTTGTAGCGTGGACGACGTGAAAGCTCGCTTGGACAAGGCTATCGCCAGAACCAAACGATTGAACACGGAAAAAGAACAAGGCCTTTTCCGCGTCTCTCCCGACACCACCTTCAACAAAAACAACCGACTGCTCACCATCTCCGGCAAACGAGAAGAGTTGAAAAGTATGGAATCAAACATCTTATGGCTATTCTGCCTGCGGATCAACGAGGTGATTCCCACCGTGGAAATGTGCGAAACGCTCTGGGGTGTCGATACCACAGACAAGGAAAAAGCCCTCACCAGATACGTCTGCCTGCTGAACAAAAAACTGAAAGCGGATAAAAGCATCGCCATCCAAAACGAATTTGCTCGAGGTTACAAACTCGTGAACGGCTTGTAGTATAAAAATTCACCCTAGGCCCTCAAATACATAAATGCAAATTAATGTCACAAAATGTGATATTATCACTAACATATTCTTATCAAATTGCGAGCCGCTCCCATTCCGCTCCCATTCCGGCCCTATCCCCCTCCTACAATCAAAATTAAATATTGCAATTAATTTGTTTTTTTAAAGTAATCTATCTACATTTGAAAACTCCTATATAGCATTATTTTAGTCTCAAAATAGGAGACTGACTCATAAACACGACCGAAAGGTCAACAAAATCAGAAAATACATGGCAACATTAAACGATTCGGTATTACAAGGAGCCTCCGGGAAAATCGGGGGATACGTGACTTACTCGGTAGGAAACAAAACGTATGCCCGAAAATTGGCGGACACCATCAGCAACCCGCGTTCGGAAGGACAAACGGCACAACGTTCAAAGCTCCCCGGAGCCCAGACCATGTACCGTGCCACACGAGGGAGCATACTGGAAAAAGTGTACACGCTCGTGGCACGGGAAGAGGAACGACGCTCCGGCTACCACTGGTTCCTTCACACGAACATGAATATGTTCGGCCCGAATGACTACATTGATTATCCCCGGCTAGTCCTGTCGGACGGTAGCCTGCAATTACCTTTCGGGATGAAAGCCACGGCCATTCACGCAGACAAACTGGAACTAGAGTGGCTGGATAACACGTCAACCGTCACCGCACAAGCGACCGACCAACTGACCGTTGTCGCCATCTTTGACAACGAACCCTATCAACCCGTCGTGCTGAATGACACGGGATTCTGCCGATCAAATGGAAAAGCCATAGTACCCGTCCCGGAAGGAACATGGACAACAGCCCACTTGTATTGCTTTTTTGCCGCCCAAGACGGGAAACGTTACTCCCCCTGCATGTATTTCTCTATTTCCAAATCTTAAAACACAAATATCATGGCAATCTTTAAACCGACCATATTTCAAGACATCTCCGGTTCCGTCGGCAACGTAACCTCCTACAAAGTGGGTAAAACTCAAATCGCGAGAGGAAAACCGGGTTTCGTGAAGGACGCAAAAACCCCGGAACAATTGAAACAACGTGCCAGACTTAGCCTGATCACGAAATTGCGTCGCCGTTTCCTCAAAATCCTATCCGTGGGGTATTGTTCTCCCTCCGGCAAGATATGCGCCAACTGCTTCACCCGTGACAATATTCACAAAGTGAACGCGGATGACGTGGAAAATCCCACCGTAGACCTGTTGACGCTCTCGCTCTCCGGTGGCGGGTTACGATTACCCCTCATCGAGGCTGAAATGGACAAGGAAAAACGGCTGGTCACCTTCCGGTGGAAACAACAACCATTAATGCCTTTCATGGCTAAAGAAGACCGCTTGATGGGTGTGATTCATGAACGGGAAGAAAAGAAAAGCCGGCTCGTGGAACTCGGAACTAGAGGCACAAGCGGGGAAAAAGAATGGCCGTTACCGGAAGACTGGAATGTGAATCAACTAGTCGTGTACGGTTTCGCTGTCAGCGCAAACGGGCAGAACGCATCGGGGACACTGGGATTACTCGAAACTAACGGGAACGCCTGATCACGAATCAATTTCCAGATTCGTGAAATCCCCCGTGATTTCAATTCTCGGTTCCGGATATTCAGTAATGTGGCCAAAAATAGTTGGTAACATTTTTCCAATTAAAGCTTATCTTTGAATAGTAAAGTCGAAGAGGAAA
>NZ_JBCOSQ010000099.1:0-12225 GCF_040920905.1 Butyricimonas sp. RTP31003st1_G1_RTP31003_210430
CCTACGAAGACGATGTCAGCTGAGTTACAGTCAGCCCCAGTTGGCCACTTTGGTATCTCCCCTTTGTTCAAAGAACAGTTGCTTGTTTTAAGCGGGTACAAAGATAGGTAGTTTTGCGGAATTACCAAATATTACGTGGAAAAATCTTGAAAAAAATGTATTCCGAGTGTAAAAGAATACGAGGAGTTTTCGGTACCGAAAACTCCTCGTTACATCTTATCGTCACTATGAGACCTATTTACGAGGACGATAAGTAATGTCAATGGTTCTTTCTTCGTCGAAACCTTTGTACTTGATATGTAACTGTACGGAATCTGTTACCTCGTTAAATACTTCTTTTAGCGGGAAACTGACATAACCGTAAAGACTTTTGTTTTCCGGATCTCCGTATGCATTATGTCTGAATTCTAACAGGATTTTTTCGTCCGCTGTTAATTCTTCATGCTTTGTCAGGTTGACCATGTGTTCTTTAGCGCCTCCGGCATAAAAGAATCGGAAGGTGATAAAGTCGTTGGCAATCCAGTATTCCGGTAATTCAATCGGATCCATACCTAAGCTGTCATTAATGGCTTCGGTATAGGGTACAATAGGTTTGGTAAGAAGCTTTTGCAGGTCGTTTACTCGCACGTAATGATCTACACTACTTCCCGGATTTGCATCTTGCAAGATGGTAAAATCCGCGTACACACGCATATTATTTTCTAAGTAACGTACCGGTACATTTGAAACGGATGGATACAATACAGGGCCTTTGTCCAGTATAATTCTGTAATCCTGATCACTTGTTTTTTCAATCGTACCGACTTCTAACCAGAATTTGTCCAAGCTATATCCGTCATCATTACAAGATGTGAAGGCGAATGTTGCCGAGAGCAAAAGAATAATTAGTGTCACTACTTTTTGATTCTTCATTTTAAACCCCTTTTTATTACTCGTTGTTTTTTAGTTTTCATTACTTAGATGGATAATTGCGTGAATGGTTGCGTCTAATAATGTTAAAATCAATGGAAAAAGGCTATCATACATCGCATGATAGCCTTGATCCCTTGTTTTTGCCGGGATTTATGAATTTAGAAAAGAGTTTTTTTCAGTGAGAACAGGAATTCCAATCCCCCGTCTTTTTTATTTTTTGCCGAGATGTCTCCTTTATGGAAAAGAACGGCGTTCTTCACGATGGAGAGCCCCAGGCCGGAACCGCCATTTTGCCTGCTACGTCCCTCGCATACACGATAGAAACGTTCAAAAATCCGGTTCAAGTGATTTTCTTCTATTCCTTGCCCCGTGTCATAGTAGGAGAAATAATAAAATTCATTGTCTGCCATGTAGTTGTTTACCCCGATCGAGATATTGTCTCCGGCGTAATTGATGGAATTTTCAATGAGATTCCGGAATATAGCATAAACCAGCGTTTTATTTCCCTCGATAACCGTCTGGGGATTTATTTCGTTTTTCACGTTGATCCCGTGTGCTATGATCGGGTCATGCAGGTCATCAATGACCTCCTGCAAAGTGTTGTGAACATTCACTCGTTCCTTGTCAAAAAGTTCGGATGCCTCTTCCGTCTTGGTGATTAGGGCAATATCCCGGATTAAGTCGGATAGGCGAACGATTTGTGAATACGTACGTTCCAAAAAGAAATGTTGCTTGTCCGGGGTAATATTGGGTTGTTCCAGAAGGGTCTCGATATAACCGCGAATGCTGCTTACCGGAGTTTTTAGCTCGTGGGCGATATTATTCGTCATCTCCTGTTTTAGGAGCCTGTTTTTCTCATTATCAGAGATGTTGTTTAGGGTGATTTCGAAGCTGTTGTCCGTGAAAATCAGTAGTTTCACGGCAAAATGTTTGCCTCCCTTGCTGATCTTGTTCTGGTACACGGGGATGTTGGTGGTATTCGGGTTTACCGGGGTGTTCTTTTGCAAGAATTCATTCAGTTCTTTGAAATCCGGTTGTTCCAGAAGTTTTTCGACTTTGAATGTCGGTTCGTCTAGGATAATGTTCAAGTACTGGATAAAATGCGTGTTGGCATATATCTTTTCCCGGTTAGCGGAGAAAATGGCAATTCCCTCGTCGGAATAGTGGAAGTGACGAAGAAGTTTCTCCTGTTCCACGTTGATCTGCTTGTTGCTCTCTTCTAAAAGTTGATAGTTATGAATGATCTTTTCACCGATCTCTCCCAGTTCCGTGTTCGGGAAATGGATATTGTTGTAATTAATGTTGTGATTGTCGGCCGAAACGATAAAATCTTTCAGTCCGGAAATCGCTTTCCCGAAACGATCGGAGATATAAATCAGCGAGATCAGCGTGATAAAGAATAGTAGCGTGATAAAATACAGGAATATGTTGTCCGTCTTTAAAAAGTTCTGGATCTCGATGTCGTAAGGGAGAGCCACCCGGATAAAATAATTCATGTAGTCTTTGGCAAAATAATAGTACTCGACCCCGGTACTTTTAGAAAGCCGGATGGCAGTTCCTGTTTTTTGGATTAATGCCGTCTGGATTTCCGGGCGCAGTAAATGGTTTTCGATCCCTTGTTCCTTGTCGAGACTATTGTCATAAAGGACTTTACCATCATGATCTACTATCGTTAATCGTAAGTTGGAGGGCATAAGTACTAGTACATTCTTTAAAGAATCCATTTGCCCGGTGTTTATCAGATGATATTGTTGAACATAGCGGGCGATGATGTCGGAGTAATCGTCCAGCGTGGTACGCAAGGTCTCCGTTTTATAGGCTTTTTCCCGGTTCTGTTGGAAAAAGGTAATGACAACCGTGAAGACGGCGAATACAATGAAGAAGTAAATGAACAACTTCTGTTTATAGGATAATTTCATTGGAAATAGTTTTTGTATTAACGTTTAAAGTTCCACGCAATAGCCGTATCCGGAACGATTTGCGATATGTTTCCCCTGTTCGCCCAGTTTTTTTCTCAGTCGGGTGATGTGTACGTCGACGGTACGTTCAAGCACGTAGCTGTCGTCACTCCATACTTTATTGAGTATGTCTTCGCGGGAGAATATTTTTCCGGGAGATTGTGCCAGCATATTTAATATTTCAAATTCCTTTTTGGTAATTGGGATGAGCCGGTCGTGGATGGAGACACATTTTGTGCTTAAATCGATGTGCATCTCACCTATATCGATCACCTGTTTTTTATTGGCGGCATTCAACGAACCTGCTCTTTTCAAGACTGCTTTCACTCTTGCCGAAACTTCCTTAATCGAGAAAGGTTTGGATATATAATCGTCGCCCCCGATATTGAAACCGGTGAGCATGTCATTTTCCGTGTCTTTGGCCGTCAGAAAGATGATCGGGGTCGAGTTGTGAAGATCTTTCCGAAGCTTCTCCGCCATCTTGAACCCTGACATTCCTCCCATCATCACGTCCAGCAGGATTAGATCATATTCCTCGGTCAGCATCTTTAGAGCCTCTTCCGCGGAGGGCGCAGTGTCGACTAGATAACCTTCGCTCTCCAAGTTGAATTTTAAAATTTCTCTCAGGTCCTCTTCGTCGTCAACCACTAACATCCGTTGTTTATCCATTGCTCTAAAATTTAGTTGTTATGAATATGTTTCGCGTTCTTCCCTTCCATCAAGTAAATGGCCGCTTCAGCAATGTTTGTGGCGTTGTCCCCGATTCGTTCAATGTTGTATGACATTCCACTAAGGGAAAGGGCATCCAGCATATCTTGATCTTTGATCGTTTTGCCGACAAAGTGAAGAGGTATCCCGTGAATGATTTCTTTGTGGTTGTTATCCACGAGGTCATCCGTCCGGATAATCTCTTTTGCCAAATTCTCGTCTTCACACGTAAAGGCAAAGATAGCATTTTGTGTCATTTTTTTTACTGTTTCCAATTGTAATAAAATGGTCGGGTGGAAAGATGCGTAAAGGGAACCCTGTAATTCAACTTCCCGGAGGAAGTCGGCAATATTGAGCAACAGGTCACCGATGCGTTCCAGATAGGCTGTCATATCATGATAGGACATGATCTTTCGGCAATCACTGGCTCTGGGGCAGTAAAGTACGATGGAGTTGATGACTTCATCCCTGATTTTTACTTCCAGACCGTCAATGATAACTTCATTATGTTCGATCTTCGTGTATAATTCACCGTCTTTGTTGTCGTGGGTTGCGGTGATAACGAGTTCCATCTGTTGTAGTACGATGGTGGATAAGACTTCAAAGTCTTCTTTAATCTTTTCCAGGTATTTTTCTCTTATGGTAGTCATGTGGTGTAAGCTAAAAGTTATAAGCTAAAAGTTAATAAGGAATGTGTTTATAGAGAGAGTTCGATCTAAACTCATAAATCAAAAATTATTTTATCCGAATTGCCCCGTCAAGTACTCTTCCGTGCGTTTGTCACTTGGGTTTGTGAACATCTTCTGGGTTTCGTCGTATTCGATTAAATGACCGAGGTACATGAACATCGAGTAATCCGATATACGGGCAGCTTGTGACATATTATGTGTGACAATCAAGATTGTGAATTCGTTTTTCAGATCCAGCAACAACTCTTCGATTCGATTGGTGGCAATCGGGTCCAAGGCTGAGGTCGGTTCATCCATTAGTAAAACCTTCGGTTTTAGTGAAAGAGCCCGGGCAATGCATAGCCGTTGCTGCTGACCACCGGAAAGGAAGGTCCCTTTCTTGAATAGGGAGTCTTTCACTTCGTCCCATAACCCCACGTTTTTAAGGCTTTCCTCTACTAACTGGTCTTTTTCCTGCTTGGGAAGGGAAATCCCGTTCAATTTATACCCGGCAATCACGTTGTCATAAATGCTCATCGTGGGGAACGGGTTCGGGCGTTGGAATACCATTCCCGCCATGCGTCGTACTTCCATGGGGTTTGTCTTTAATATATTTTTCCCGTTCAGGAGAATCTCTCCCGTGGTCTTGATGTCCGGGTACAATTCGTGCATCCGGTTGATCGCCCGTAACAAGGTACTCTTTCCACATCCGGAGGGGCCCATGATAGCCGTGATTTTCTTTTCTGCAATATCTGCGCTAACTTCTTCTACTGCGTTTTTTCCCGGGGTGTACGAAATGGAAACTTTTTTAAGTTGTAATATAGGATTTGTGATAGCCATGATTGATTTTAGATTTTAGATTTTAAATTTTAGATTGAAAGTCTGTTTGTAATGCAATTTAAAATTTAAAATTTACAATTATTGAACTCTCCATTTTTTTGCAATTTGTTTTGCTATAATATTGAGGGTCAGAATTAACATTAACAGGAAGAGGGAGGAACTCCAGATCATGTCGATTAGGTTCGGGTCATTGTAAAACTCCCAGATCAACAAGGGAACCGCACTCGTGGGTTTCAACACGTCCCAGTTGATGGCGGTGCTACCCAAGGCTGTTAACATCAGGGGAGCGGTTTCTCCCATAACCCGGGAAATAGCCAGCAAGATACCCGTGAACAATCCCCCGAAGGCTGCGGGTAACAATACTTTCAGAATGACACTGGTGTAGGAGGCTCCTAATGCAAGTCCGGCCTCTTTCAAACTTCCCGGGAGCATCTTTAACGTCTCTTCCGTGGAACGCACGATTAACGGGAGCATCATGATACTAAGGGCGACACTTCCTGCGAGGGCGGAATAACTACCTAGGGGTTTCACGACCCAGGCATAAGCGATAATACCGATTACGATGGAAGGGCTACCTTGAATCAGATCTGTCAAGAAACGAGTGATGTTCGAAAATTTGGTCTTTGGGTGTTCCGAGAGGTGGATGCCGACCATGATTCCAATAGGGATAGCAATAATTGCGGCTAGGACAACCATGAGTAATGTTCCGGTAATTCCGTTTGCAATTCCGCCCGGAATAATGTCTCCCGTACCTCTGGCCAGCATGGCGTCCAAAGTACTTGGAGCGCTCTCCGTGAAAAAGTTCCAATTAATCTGTTTGTAGCCTTTTTTGATCAATTCCCAGATGATGGCGAATAACGGGATTACCGTCAGAGAGGCCAGAAAACAGGTCGTGTAGAAAAAGACCTTGTTTTTTATCGTTCTATATCTTAAACTACTCATTGTTGCAATCAATTAAGTTTCTTGATGATGAGTTTTGCTACTAGATTGATGATTGCCGTGATCAGGAATAATAGTAACCCGATGGCAATCAAGGAGCTTAATTTTAACCCGTCTGCCTCTCCGAACTGGTTTGCGATGATACTGGCCATCGTGTTACCCGTGTCTGCCAGTGAGGTGGGCAGGTTATTCGTGTTGCCGATAAGCATGGTTACTGCCATGGTTTCTCCAAGAGCCCGTCCCAGGGCTAGGATATAGCTGGCAAATACTCCGGAACCGGCAGAGGGAAAAGTGACTGTTCTGATCACCTCGTAGCGGGTGGCTCCCAAACTATATGCAGCCTCTTTCAGTTCGTTGGGAACCATGGATATGAACTCGCCACTGAGGGAGGATGCATAGGGGATGATCATGATTGCCAGAATAATGGATGAGGTCAATACTCCGAATCCTTGTGAATTGACACCCATCTCGATGATGATCGGGCGGAAGGTATAAAATCCCCATAATCCGTACACGATCGAGGGAATTCCCGCAAGTAAATCTATAATGGAACTGATGAACGTGGCAATTTTTTTACCTCGAAAGAATTCACCCGTGAAAAGTGCCACGGGCAGAGAAAATGGGATACAGAATATAAGTGCCAGAAAAGAGGTTAGGAGGGTTCCCACGATAAAGGAAAGGGCTCCATAAGTTTCTCTGTCCGGATGGGGATCCCATTCTGTTGACCCGATAAACTGGAAGAATCCGTAATGGCTGAGAGCCGGGATCGAGCCGCTGACCAGTGAATAGATCATGCCGGCACTAATCAGTAGAATCAGGATACAACAAATAGAGAGTAGCCGTTTAAAAATAAGATCACGCATAATTAGTTACAAGTTACAGGTTACAAGTTACAGGTTGGCAAGATTCAACTTGCAACCTGTAAACTTGTAACTTTATTAATTCAGGACTTTTTTGCCCTCGAAACTTATAGAGTTTAATAGTGTTTTGGCGTTAGCCACGGCTGATTGAGGAAGGGGTGAGTAATGAACTTTTGTAGTCAATGCTTGTGCTTCCGGGCTTAACATCCAATCGAGTAATTTCACGGTTGCTTGTGCTTGTGCTAGGGTTCTGTTTGCATAAGCTTGTTCCTTGTAAAGGATAATCCAGGTGAAACAACTGATGGGGTAAGCGTCCGGTGCGGAAGAGTTCGTGATCATGGTACGAGTATCTGCCGGCATTTCACCTTTTGCTGCCGCGGAAATACTTTCCGTGTTCGGTGTGATGAAATTACCGGAAGAGTTCTTCATCTGGGCCATCGGGATGTTCAGAGAAAATGCGTACTCTGATCCTACGTATCCGATCGCTCCGGGGGTTTGGCTGATTGTTCCGGCTACACCGGGATTACCTTTAGCTGCCAAGCCTGCCGGCCATTTCAATGATTTACCTGTACCCACGTTTTCTTTCCAATCATTGCTTACTTTCGTCAAGTAATCACTGAAAACGAAGGTGGTTCCGCTACCGTCTGAACGGTATACCGGGGTTAATTCTTTGTCCGGAAGAGTTACTCCGGGATTTAATTCCTGAATTTTAGCATCATTCCATTTGGTGATTTTGCCCAGATAGATGTCGGCAACAACTTCTCCGGAAAGTTTTAATTCTTTCACTTCCGGTAAATTGTAAGCCATAACCACGGCTCCCATACAAGTCGGGATGTGTACCGTTGCGTAGGGCATCTCTTGCATCTCAGCATCAGACAGGTAGGCATCCGATCCCCCGAAATCAACAATCTTGTCTTTCAGGCTTCTGATACCACCACCACTACCAATACCCCCGTAAGTCACGGCGTTACCCGTTTTCTCTTGGTAGGTCTTGAATGCTAGGTTGTAGAATGGTAAGGGGAAAGTAGCCCCGGCTGCAGCGATGTTCATTTTTTTGCTTTCGGACTCTTTGTTCTTCTTCGAGTTCCCGCAAGATGCAATAGCGATAGCTAAAATAAGGATCAATAAATTTTTCATTTCTGATAGTATTAATTTCAACGTCTTCTGATTCATTTATTACACTGCAAGTTTAGATGAATCTTGTTACACGAATGTTGCGCATTTGTTACATTAATGTTACAACTTGAATTCGATGTTTAGATAGACGAAAGAGCTTGATTTACCGTCTCTTGGGTTCCAAGTGGAAAAATTCGGGGCGATTTTTAGTTGTTTGATCGGGGCATATTGAACACCTACTAAGATTCGTTGTCCGTCAGCACTGCTCCAATCATCTTTGGAACCTAGGTTATCATATCTTCCGAAGAGGTTGAATTGATCTTCCAGCTTGATAGTAGAATAAACGGAGAATCCGGATTGGTCGTTGTCTTCCTTGAACTTGGTGTTATACATTTGGTTGTATTCAGCTCCGATGGAGAATAACTCGTGTTTGTAACCGGCGAAGAAGGCTAAATTCTGTTGATCTTTCGTCTC
This sequence comes from Butyricimonas sp. RTP31003st1_G1_RTP31003_210430, assembly GCF_040920905.1. Lineage (NCBI taxonomy): Bacteria > Pseudomonadati > Bacteroidota > Bacteroidia > Bacteroidales > Odoribacteraceae > Butyricimonas > Butyricimonas sp. RTP31003st1_G1_RTP31003_210430. Next base: position 8,476 of record NZ_JBCOSQ010000099.1, read on the forward strand.
GTCTCCTTCAATGTTTTTACTGGCAAGATCGTAATAAGCGCGAAGAGTCAAATTTTTAACGGGAAGAATTGTTGCTCCCACGGCATACCTGTATTTGTTGTCACCGTTCAATTTTTTGTAACCTTCCCCGTTGCTGATCGTGATGTCGGCAGAGAGCCATTTTGTAAATTTGTATTTACCCAAGATACCCATATCTGCACTGGAACCGAATTTATACTCGTCTTGGAAGGATTTCATGATATAACGGTATCCCCAGAATTTTTCCTGTACGTTGAATTGCTCCAAACCGATCAAACCGAAATCCAGCGTGAAATTACCCGTCTTCCAGCTTAACATGGCATTCTTGATATACGCCACTCTTTCGAGGTCGGAACCTGAAACTTTGGTGGAACCCATGTCAAAAACAACTTTTCCGCTTAATTTTTCTGTCAAGGAGAATTGATACCCAAGATAAGCACGATCAAGAGCGAATCCGGATTCTTTATTTGCATTTCCAATTCCGGCATGATAGTTCGCGAAAACGGTAACAATCGGTTGTCCCTTGATTTGGAATTTCTTCTTTTCTTCTTGTTTCTGACCGAAACTACTTAAACAAATAGCAGCTAAAACCACACTAATTAAAATCCTTTTCATTTGTCAAACTTTTAGTTAATATTAAAATTAAATACCTCTTGTTTTCGGCAGCTAAAGTAGACTGAAAAGGTTTCCTAAATAATACGATTCCGTTACATCAATGTTACATTTATTAGGTTTGTTTATTGTCTTTTGAAGATCGAGAAATTAACACTACCGTACCGGCGGTGTTCGAAAAAGTTGGGTTCCGAGGAGAAGTCCACGGTGCTGGGGTGTTCGATAATGGCGATTCCGTCCGGGGCCAGTAGATCGTTATTGAAAATGGCAGCCGGAATCTCGTTGATTTTTTCCAGGTTGTAAGGAGGGTCCGCGAAAATGATGTCAAAGGTCGTTCCGTTCAGTTTTTTACAAGCGATAAACACGTCTGTTTTGAAAATGGTCATATTCTTGAATCCCAATTGGGTGGCCATTTTTTTTATAAAGGCGTAATGGTTATAGTTCAGTTCGATAGAAACTATTTTTCCTGCACCCCGGGATGCGAATTCGTAACTGATACTTCCCGTTCCTGCAAAAAGATCCAGTACGGAGGCATCCTCAATATCTATATAATTGTTGAGGACATTAAATAAATTTTCTTTGGCAAAATCCGTTGTCGGACGGGCTTTGAAATTTTTGTCAGGTGTGATGATTTTACCTTTGTGTGTACCGCTTATAATCCGCATCGATGAAGATTTAACAAGTGAGTAAAATGAGAACTGTTGAATTCTTTATCGTGAAGAATACCGTTTAACAGGGGTTCTTTAGCAAAATAGGGATTCGGGAGATAGAGCGAAAGTAGCTCTTTCAGTTTATTATCTTTGAGCGCCGGGCCGCATATCGAAAGATGTGCTTTCTCCTGGTTGATTCCGCACTCTTTGATACAATTTAATAAAAAGTACACGATGTCAGTTATCGCTTTGTAACTAAACGTGTTAAATAGCTGAATGCCGGAGTCCCGGATAAATAACAGATCAAAATAATTGTCCTGAATGTCTAGGAAGATTTGCTCCGTGTCTCGTAGTGCTTTGGCCATGGCACCTAGTATAAAAGGGTATGCCCCGTTCACGATTTGAACCACGGGAAAATGTTCCCGTACAAAATCATGAAACGATGAAATAACCGTCTCCACGAGATAGGCTTCTATCCCCTCTATGTGGTGGTAGAGGATCGTGTCATCCGGTGCTACTTCTTGGTTGACCGTGTAAAGGGTGGCAATATTGGCCTTGTCGAAAAAGGCTCCCGGAACCAGTAGTTTTTCCTTGAAACACGGCATGATATATACTTTCTTGAAACGAAGGTTCAAGATCGCATCATTCACCACGTAATTTTTTAACCTGGCCACGGCGGCCTCTCTGGAATCCGCTGCATAGGGTTCGTGTACAAACACGACTAGCTTTTCCGTTTCATCATGCACGCAAAATGAAAATCCATCCGTTGCATAACGGATGGATAATATCGATTTCTTAGATGATTCGTAAGTAAAATTGGAGTCAACAAAATAAATGCTCTGCATGTATTTATTCGTTTACGAACCGGAAATTACTCCCAGTTACCCACGTTATTGTTTGCCTCTTGTACGCTACCCACTTTTAAGCCCGGGTATTTGTTTAATCTTATTCTTTCACCGTTTTCCTCCAAAATGGCATCTTCGTATTCATCAAACAAGTCTTCAAAAATGACCATGTTTGAAATACGAGCCTCGAAAACAGGTACTTCAATACCGGAATCCGTCCAGATCATGTTAGTCCCCATCAAGAATTCATGTTTCTTTTTAGTAAAAGGAACATACCGAAGATCATCAATCGGATAGTTCTCCCCGAATAATTGTCCCAATGCGGCAACTCTGATCGTGTCACGGATAATCAACCCTTTTTTCAGAGCCTCTTGTTCCGTCATACCTTCTTCAAGTTGATCATCAGTAAGTTCTCCGATAGAACGTACGGTTTTCAATGAATCGTATTTCACGAAATTGATTAATGAATCGAAACTACTGGTGTATGTTCCATGAATACTCTTGAAAGCATCTTGAGCTGTTCTGATATCTTTCAGTTTTTGGATAACCCTATCATATCTCTGTTTTTTCAACTTCTGAAATTGAATAGGATTCTGCACGCTTTGGTAGCACATATATCCCAGATAGAGAGCGGCAGCTGCTAAAAGAATTTGAATAATAATTTTTTTCATCTTTTTCGTCAGTATATTTATTATGTATTAAACAAGTTAGTTCTCGTTATTATTTAAGCTGTTTTTTCCTATCTTTACACGGTATTTTTTGACGATACCGTGAACAAATCCTTAATGGATTGTCGTGTCGGCAAATATAAAAAAAAAAAAGATCACAGCACACTTTTGTCTATTAAATTTAGTGATGATAAATGAACATTTTGAACGTATTGTAAAAGAGAAGTTTGGATTCGATTTTTCGCCCACGCAACAGGCGGCAATGAAGAATTTTTTAGCTTTTCTCTTTGATCGTCATCCTGAAAGTTTGTTTTTATTGAAAGGATATGCCGGAACGGGGAAAACTTCTTTGGTGGCGGCCATCGTGAATACATTACTGCAATTTGAACAGCAGGTTGTTTTATTGGCACCGACGGGGAGAGCGGCGAAAGTGTTTTCCGGTTATTCTCATCAGCCTGCTTTTACGATTCACAAAAAGATTTACCGGCAGAAAAATGCACAGGAGGGAGTCGGGATATTCAACTTGGGATTTAACGGGAATGCTAACACGCTTTTTTTCGTGGATGAGGCATCCATGATCTCAATGGGTTCTCAGGATTCGAATTTTGGGACGGGGTCTTTGCTGGATGATCTGATTGAGTTCGTGTACAACGGGAGGAATAACCGCTTGGTGTTAATCGGGGATACAGCCCAGTTACCCCCGATTGGCGTGGATGTCAGCCCGGCCTTGGAGGCTGATTTTCTACAAGTGAGTTATGGGATGGAAATATATGAGGCAAATTTGACCGATATCATGCGGCAGTCGGAACAATCCGGAATCCTGTACAATGCTACTCGGGTACGAGAAATGATCGGGGCGGGACCTTTTGCCAAACTCTTGCTTCGGGTAGCGGGTTTTCCGGATATTGTACGGGTAAGTGGGAGTGAACTACTGGAAGAGTTAGATCAATGTTATAG
>NZ_JBCOSQ010000100.1:0-11839 GCF_040920905.1 Butyricimonas sp. RTP31003st1_G1_RTP31003_210430
CGTTTACATCGACTGCTGGGCAAGCTGGTGCGGCCCCTGCCGGGCCCAAATTCCCCATTTAAAGAAATTGGAGCATGACTATGCGGGAAAGGACATCGCCTTCGTAAGCATCTCCAGCGATGACAATCGGGACAAGTGGAAAAAAACCGTGGAGAAAGAACAACTGGGAGGCACACAACTCATCATCCAATGTGCTACCAACAATGAATTTGCCGACTACTTTATCATCACGGGTATCCCCCGTTTTCTCCTCTTGGACAAGGAAGGGAAAGTGTATGATGCGTACGCTCCCCGCCCCTCGGAACCAGCCATCCGACAATTATTCGATTCGTTGCCTTGACAAATAACAATGAAATAGCAAATTTCAATAACGGGACTGCAAAAAGTAAATTTACAGTCCCATTTATTTTTTAAAGGTTGTTTGTACATAATCTCCCAACGGGAAAACCTCAACATCAAGTCAGAACTAGGGGAAATCCCACGGAGAACCTAAGGAAATAATCCTCCTTGTTCGAAACTCATTCGAAACTTCTCCGTAGCTCAAACATTACGGAATGACTAAGCTCTGAGTAAGTATCGAATGATCTCTGAGGGAGTGAGATCATTTGGGTTAAATTACCGCTTTATTGGGGTTGGATTAGGGTAATGACACTAACAGTTCAAATATGGTCAAATAGATTATTTCGGACAACCTCTCATCCTTGATCCAATTTAAGAAAAATAAATATATTTGTTAATTAACATTCAATTACAAAATCAGCAATAGAATACATTCAGTAGTTATTTCTCTTCATTTCAATGCACTTACACCGGTGTCTCACTAGTAAGTTAACGATAAGTCTTCGATAAGTTACCGATAAGTCTTCGACACGAGCCATTGATTTATCCCCGATTTTTCCTTGATATACAGCCAAGATATTAGTGAGAGTACGGTGAGAGTACGGTGAAACTACAAAGAGAATCCCCATCAACCCTTTGGATTAATGCAAAATTCCCTTTCTCATACACCAATCAACACATCGCCTACCGGGTTAACACGTCGGCTTTCTCTTTATCGGGAGTTTCGGGAAAAGTTTCCTAAAACGTACTAAATAAGTCGTAACATTACTTCCCGCAACAATAATAGTCACGGCAAAAACGATCATCATGATCCCGCACCCCACTCTTACGGTTAAAGGCTCTCCGAAAACCGTCACCCCGAAAAATACGGCTGTTAAAGGCTCCAAAGCCCCTAAAATAGCGGTTGGAGTCGAACCGATATACTGGATGGCCTGAGTGGTACAAAGAAACGATATAGCAGTCGGGAACACGGCCAAGGCAACCAGATTACCCCACAGATACCACGTGTCAACCACGTGCAGACTGGCCCCGAAATCGACACGAACCAAAAACAGAGACAACCCGAAAACTAAAACATAGAATGTCAACTTTAGTGTCGCAATCTCTCGCAACAAGGGTCTATTCACAGCGACAATGTAAATGGCATATGACAAGGCCGAGGCGATAACGAGAATCACTCCCGTCAGACTCAACACCGAACCATCTTCACCTTTGTAAAGCAAGGCAATACCACCCAACGCCAACATGATACACAAAATTGTTTGTAACGTCAATTTCTCTTTAAAGAGAAAGGCCATGATTAAGGCTACCATGATCGGGTAAACGAACAACAAGGTCGATGCAATACCGGCTGCCATGTAATTATAACTCTGGAACAAGGTAAGTGACGAGAGTGCCACCAATAACCCCATGATAATTAACGGAAGGATTTCTTTTCGTTTCAATTTAAAATCTCTTCCCCGCAACTTAATCATCGCTCCCAACACCGGAATAGCAAACAAGTACCTGAAAAAAAGAACTGAATCCGGATTCATCCCCGCCTCGTACAGGGGAAGAGCAAACAAGGGATTCATCCCGTAAGTTGCTGCCGCAATGACCCCTAACACGTATCCTTTAGCTTTTACATTCATAATTATTAAACTCTCAAGATATTTAACCCGCCAAAGGTATTGCATTTATCGTGTTTATCGTATAACAATCGACCGAATTATTTTAATAACTTCTTCAGAGTGGCAAGAGCCATATACATATGTGACCTTACTGTATTCACCGAAACATTCAATTCATCGGCCACATCCACATACTTCCGTTTCCCCCAGTATACCTCCTTAAACACTTGACGGCTGGCTGGCGGCAATTTCTCAATAGCCACATAAATTTGTTTTAAATGCTGCACGTACAATAATTCTCCTTCTATATCAACTTCCGTGTCCGACAAATTGTTGTCAGGGATCCCATTTATCAGGCATCTAGTATCTCGTAAATAATTAAAAGCAAGATGCCGCACGGCAACATACAAATATTGAATATCCACATCTTTATCTTTTCCTTGATGCTTTTCCAATACTTTCAAAAACACATCTTGTACAATGTCTTCTGCAACGGACCTCATTCTCACGATCCGAAAAACATACAAAACAAGTTGTATGTAATAATTTTTAAAAAGATCTTCCACCTTCATATTCCAGCTCTTGATTTCAACAAATCGTCAAGTACCAGAACCTCATAAATCAAATTTTGGATCAAAATGCCGTCATCTTTACCGAGATACAAGAATTTCCTCATAATATCTAAGTATTTTCATTTCTCCCCAGTCTCAAAAAAGAATATTTATCAAAATAGAGAAGGCGCAAGACTGTTAACGTTATGCCATTGATAGGTTCTAGACAACCCTGCAGAACATAAGAAAACAGCTCACGCCCTTGGCTTTATATGCGTTTACACGTATACCCGACCAAAGGGAGAACATCCTTTCCTTATTCCTTCTGCATAAATTGTCTAGATTCATCAACGAGGAATAAGCTAAACGCTTCCCAAAATTATATCAGTCTCCACTAGAGACATTGCAAATATAAGAATTGTTTAACAAAGATGTACAAACATGAGCTGTAATTGCATAAAAATAGGCAATATTTGGCAAATTAATGCGGCATATTTCAATCCATTATAACTAGAAATACCATTATCGTTTTTCATTATTAGAAACAATGAAAAACGATAACAGCACTCAAAAAATCTCTCTCTCAACTAAAGTTCCGGAATTTTTTGAATCTTAGTCTGCAACGGAATTTTAAAGCCAATTAATTCCAGTCCCAAAATAACTCCTTTCCGTCCATCTTGAGTCATGAAGCCAATCCGGTCGTCAGGAGCAACATCAATCACATCCGTCGCGTTCGAAAAATCCAATTGACGGATTTCCTCATCCCCAATCCTCATCCACGGTAAATCGACTTTGATGAATTTCGTATTCAACATTGTCGTGTGGTCATAATCCAACAAAACGGCATTTATCATCCCATCAATCTGTTCCTGAGTTTTTGGACTACCGGGCGACATGAACCGAATTTTATAATTACTCGGACCATCTTGAAAACTAAACACGGCCACATCAATTGAATCTTTTTTCGACTGGTAGAACTCATCTGTATATGGCTTATGGCGAGTGGCGGAATAGAATCGCCCGCCCGTGGCTGTCAACGGGTGTCCTCCCACGATCATTTTCACGGAATTGTAAATGTAATTTCCAACCTTGGCCTGAGCTTTTACGGACGAACGCACACCTTTATCCGTGGTAAAGGTGAAACGCATACTGAGCGTGTCGCCTATCGTCACATCGGTCAACACGATCGGATAGTTAACAACAATACTCCGGACATCACGATTAAAATACCCATTCTCATCCACGCTGATCGTATCAACGATTTCATAACGAATTTTCCCACCCAAAGGCTGAAAATCATGACTTTTCTCTGTCAGTTCCACTCGTTTTATAATATCATTCGTTGTAGCCAACACCTTAAAGCTAATGGTGTCACCGGGATTCCCGATCGGCAGAGAGGTTGTTTCCAACAAGATCACGTTAATGTCGTCCGATTGTTCCAGCACGTCACTAATATTATCACAACTATAAACCAACAATCCCAATATAAATAACTTTATATATTTCATAGTCCCTGTTATTTAATAGATTATACATATCAGATTTCCGGATTATCTTCCATATCCGGGTTATTCTGCAGCTCGCCCATAGGAATCGGAAAAGCCAGCATACCATCATCTTGATAATTGATATTGAAATCAGCCAACTTACGTCCACCACTCTTGGTTGATTTAAAACGAATTACCGTGAACCATTCACTATCATTTTCACAACAGACTTCACACAGGATTTCTTTATAGATCGCCGTCATTAGTTTATCCTCCGTATCGCAATCAGCCTCTGTCAACGCCGTGTTGCCCGAACGCCTTCTCAACACGTTCAACTCTTCGATAACATCCTTCACGGAAGCGCCACTCCGAGCTAACCCCTCAGCTTTGATCAAGTACATTTGAGCCAAACGCATATAAAAAACCGGACAATTCCCGTCTTCCCTCCATATCTTACTCCAAACCCATTGTTTTCGATCCTCACTCACCGCCTCGTATATAATATTTTGTAAGGTCTGCGAGAAACGCTTATCTTTATTCAGACCCGATCCCATGTAAATATAAGCGGTATAACCTATCGTTCCCCCGAACATTCTCTTCACACTTTCACTCTTATTATCAGCTTGTTTATACACCGTACTCGAAAGGAAACGAGAGAAAATAACTTCCTTCGAGCTATAATCCTTCGTGAAGACATCGGTAAAAGTCTCTTCCATCTGGAAGCCGCCATGATCAATCACGTCCTGCGCGAGCTTAGCAGCATTAGCGTAATCATCACCTTCCCCGCGAATCATCAACAAATTGGCTTTAAAAGCCATTGCAGCTCCTTTAGAAGCTTGAAAACAATTTGTATAATCCGGTCCGTTCTCTATGGCATAATCTAAATCCTCGATAATTTGATTATAACTATCACGCATCGTCATCCGGGCCTTGGCATTCACGGCCAAAGAAGCCGGTTCGGTACGAATCAACACCCCGTAAGGACTATTCACGTCCCAAAAGTAAGCAAAATATTTCATCAGGAACATGTGGCCGAAAGCCCTCATGAAACGGGCTTCGGCGATAATTTCTTTTTTCCGGTTTCCCCAGAACTTGCTATCGCTCAATTTATCTACATAGTAAATCACGTTATTCGCAGCATTGATCATCTGATAGGCATAACTCCATTTATCCCGAACTTCCAACCCGTCGGCAGCTAACCGTAACAAAGTCAAGGCCTCGGCATAAGTTCCGGTAGTCCACGTGACCAAACCTGAGCGTACGGCATTGTCGGCAATGTAATAAGAATCAAACACTCGCTCGCCAAGGAAAGAATACACGCCCAGCAAGGCTGTTTCCGATGAAGCCTCATCCACGATGGCATTCTCGGCAGTCAAATCATGTTTCGGAAGTTCATTCTCAAACAGACTATCGCATGAACAACAAACGTATGCAGCCCAAATAGTTATCACAATTTTTATAAAACTATATTTCATACCTGTCTCCATTTACATTTCACATTATTTTATCAGAAAGATATTCTTGCCCCGACATTAAAAGTCCGGGTCATGGGATACACGCTGTTATCTACAGCCGCACCCGCAATACGATTAGAACTAAAACTTTCCGGATTGGGTCCCGGGTAACTCGTGAAAGTGTATACATTATTTACCGAAAACGAGACATCCAAAGATTTTACAAAACCCGTTTTCTCCACGATCTTCGAGGGTACACTGTAATTCAAGTTCAAATTCTGTATCTTGAAATAAGAGGCATCGTGCAAGTAGAAATCAGAAAAATAACTTGACAACTTGTTCTCTATCTTCATTTTCGGATATTTGGAAGTCGGGTTCTCGGGTGTCCAACGTTTCAATGCAATATCCAACAAATTCGAAGGAGTGGACCAACTCATATTGAATTGTTTGCCCTCTCCATCCCAAGATTTCATATTTCCATAGCTAAAAGATCCCTGTACACTCAAAGAAAACCCTTTCCAACTGGCACGCAAAGATACTCCCCCAGAAAAATCAGGAACCGATGATCCCAATACGGTTTTATCCTCATCAGACTGATAAGCAAAATTCACCCGTCCGTCACCACTCAAATCTACAAATTTAATGTCTCCCGGAGAGGTCTTATCATATTTACTCACGCCTTGATAGGGGTAATCAGCATTCAGAGCCTCGCAACGATCCACCTCTTCTTGCGTTTGAAATATGCCATCCGTTTTGTAACCATAGAATAAACCCAAAGTCTTACCTTCTTGAATAACCGTGTTACTCAACGTGGAAGTCGTAAGTGATGACCTGAATTCCCGATCTAGATTGGTAATCTTGCTTACATTTTTAGAGATATTAAATCCTAATTCCAAACGTAGATTCTTACCATCCAGAACACGAGCATTCATGTTAAATTCGATACCTTTATTCTCGATCGAAGCCAAATTCACCGTTGCATTAGCAGTAATTCCCAAACTGGGAGCCGGAGTAAAAGGGTAAAGCACATCCGTACTCTTTTTTAAATAGATCCCTAAAGTACCCGTAACCCGGGAACGTTTTAACAACCCGAAATCAAGGGCCAAATTGTATTGCTCCGTACTTTCCCACTTCAAATCGTCATTTCCAATTTGCTTGGGAATAAAAGCCGGCTTATCTAAATATTCCGAGGATCGGAACATCGCTCTCCAACCGTATTCCCCGATAGAAGCCATCCCTGTCAATCCCCAGCTAGCCCGGATCTTCAACAGGGTAAGCCATGACTTGTCTTTTAAAAAATTTTCACCTGCAATATTCCAAGCCAATGCTATAGCAGGAAATGTCCCGTAGCGATTATTCCGGGCAAATGAAGAAGAAGCATCTCGACGAACGGAACCTGTAAAATAGTATTTCCCACCATAATTGTAATTCAAACGCAAGAAATAGGAAAACATGACAGCAGCCGAAGAACTACCATTTTTGTAAGCAAAATTAGCTCCTTGCCACAATCCGGTTTGAATTTTATCATCCGGAAAATCATTGAATCCAATGCTACAACTTTCCCGGCTACGATGCGTGTAAGTCAATCCGGCAACGACATCAAACATATTTTTTTTCAAAGCCTTGGCATAAGACAAAGTAGCCTCCAATTCTTTTTTCTGAGAAGTGGTGGTCGTTTCTATCAAACTTCCTTTCTGCCCTGTATAACTGGCACTACCGTTATAAGTTGTACTTGGTTTATAATCCCGCCCTTTTTCATCCTCATAATTATAAGAGAACATGGCACGCAAGTTCATCCCCCGAATAATCGAAGCCTCGGCAGAAACAGAACCATACAGATTTTTAGTTTTCCGATTATTCTCGTTTTGCAGTTCCACCAATGGATTACTCAAATAGTTTGTCTGATTATTATATTCATATTTATGAATATAGTATGAACCATCCTCATTATAAGCAGGAAGATCGGGACGAGCAGAGGCTGCCGTCATCAAAGATTGATTATTGATGTCATTGTCCCCGAAATCACCTTTCAGAGAAATAGCCGTCCTTAAAAATTTATACGGACGCATATCCACATTCAACGACAAGTTATATTTCTCGTCTTTCGTGTTTGGCAACATACCGACATTTTCATTGTAGCCAAAAGAAAGATAATAACGAGCCTCCGAAGCTCCTCCCGAAATAGAGAAGTTGTGAGTTTGTTTAGATGGTGTACGCATGAGTAATTTCATCCATTCGGTATTTGCCTCGCCAAAAAAACCTGGAGCCATGATAGCCATATACCCCGGATACGACTCGATTCGATCGTAGTTATTTTCCATGGCTGAATTTCTCACGGCCTCAAAAAGTAACAGTTTAAACTCCTCGGGAGAAAGCGTGTTGATACTAGATGTTAATTGTGCAAAACCACGATTATAACTATAAGAAACCCGCGGTTTACCAATCGTCTCTCCTCGCTTACTGGCAATGATGATCACACCCGCGGAAGCTCTGGAACCGTAAATAGCAGCTGCAGAAGCATCCGTCAACACGTCCAAACTTTTTACATCACGAGGATTAAGCTGGCCGATATTGAAATTATCCGGCATCGGAACTCCATCCAACACAATCAACGGATTGACATTCCCCTTAATGGAAGAAATACCGCGAATCTGAATCTGGACCTCTGCACCGGGAGCATCACTGCCTGTCAAAACATACATACCCGGAACCTGTCCTTGAATGATCTGCCCGATGTCCGTGGCAGCTGATTCAGAAAGCAATTGTTCGTCTATATGGAACACGCTCCCCGTCAAATCCTTTTTTTGAGCAGTTCCATACCCGATAGCGACGACTTCATTTAACTCGTTCACCTCTTCTTCCATGACAACCACAATCTCTTTTCCATCTTCAGCGATAAACTCCTTCGGTTTATAGCCCACAAAAGTTGCCTTCAAAGTAACTCCCGCTTTAGGAACAATAATCGTAAAAACGCCATCCACATCGGTTGTCACCCCGGCTGTTGTATTTTTAATCATAATGGTCGCCCCCGGTAATACCTCCCCGGATTTATCCCGCACGACTCCCTTGATTTCAATTCCATCCATTTTAGAAGCCTTCTTGTCGGCAAGCGTAATGACAATAGTTTTTCCTTGCAGGATATATTTCAATCCCGTGCCTTCTAAACACGTTTCAAGGGCCTCCTCCAATTTCACGTTCTTCACATCAATTGTAACATTCTTATAAGCATTAACCTGTTTCACGTTAAATAACACTTTATAAGAAGATTGAGCCTCTATCGCCCGCAATACTTGATCTAAAGATTTGTTCTTCATATTCAATGTTATATTCTGGCCATAACCTCCATAAGAGAAGCCAACCAGTAGAATAAACATGAAGCACGAGAATTTCACGCATTTCGCTATTGGCGAAAATTCAAATAATAGATTTTTTTTCATACTTTTGTTATGATTTGAATTTGTTGCTATTAGTACTTTTTTACAAATTTCGAATCGGTGCCGGAAAATGTTGCAAGCTATTTCCGGCTTTTTTCGAAATATAAATATCCTATTTCCGGATATAAACAGTTCGGTCCTTTATCTCATAGTGCATCGTTTTGGTTAATACTAGTATATCTAACACTTCGGTAATTTCATCACTCCGGGTGATTGTTCCATAGAAAAGTTCTGACTTCAGCTCTTCATTTTCAAATATGACATCCACATCATACCAACGGGCTATTTTCCTCATCAATGATTCCATGGACTCGTTATCAAAGAAAAATTGACCATCGATCCAAGAAACAAAAGATGCCACATTCACCTGACTCACAACACACTCCCCAGATGCCGTATCCACGGCACACTGCTCTCCGGCCAGCAATTTGCAGACGTTCCCATCCTCTGTCAAAATATTAACACCCCCTTGAACCAAAGTCGTCTGAATGAAAGCTTCAGAGGGGTAAGCCATCACGTTGAAAGAGGTACCCGTCACTTCCACGTCCAATTTTTTAGTTTTCACGATAAAAGGTTTCGTTTTATCTTTAGCCACGTTGAAAAATGCCTCACCTTCGAGATAAACGATCCGGGAATCTCCTGAAAATTCCGAAGGATATTGCAGTCGGGAATCAGCATTCAAACGAATCACTGTCCCATCTGCCAATGTCAAGGAAAAATCACCTCCCTTCGGAACAGACAATCTATTTAACCGGAGTCCCTCTGCCACCGCCATATTTTCTTTCGCAACGACATGATCCGTTATTTTCCCTTTATCATTCATAACTAAAGAGTTCACATCCAATACTAACGTCTTTCCATTGGCATATTCAAGAGTAACTTTTTTGGGTTCTTGTTTACAAGCAATCGAGGAAACTTCCACTTCCGGAAAAGAACGGAACAAGAACAACATTCCAATCGCAAGTAATAACACAGCTGCCATGCCTGCAACAACAAGGAAAACCATTTTCCGACCTTGTCCCCGCAATCTTTTATTTTTCTTCTGCAATTTCTTCCATTCTTTTTCAACTTGGATCATTCCCGCCAATTCCAACTCGTCGATACGTTCGTAAGAGAATTGTAATTTTTCAGCTAAATCCTGATATTCCGGAAATCTTTGAAATAATACATCCAATTCTTTCCGTTCATTTTCAGACAATTCGTTCTGAAATGCTAACGCCAATAACTCCAACAATCTCTTTTCCATTTTTTATATTTTACATACATAACACTCGTATTATAAAAATCATTAGTACTTTTTATAATTTTAACAAAAAACACTATCTTTAGACTTCAAAACCTCAAACTACATACAAAATGAAAAAACTATTCTCCACGATTATCTGTTGTTTAATCTGTTCCATGGCTTTCATGCAAGTGAAACCGGAATGGCAAGACGAGACCATACCCTTTGTCGGGAAAGAATATCCCCGGACGGCATTCATGACCTACAGTAATGTGGATAAAGCCCGGAGCAATGATTTCAACACATCCTCTGATTACAAATCGCTCAACGGGAAATGGAAATTCAACTGGGTTCCCTCCTACAAAAAACGCCCCATGAACTTCTATAAAACAGATTTCGACGATTCTGCATGGGGAGAAATTGACGTCCCGGCAAACTGGGAAGTAAACGGTTACGGAACTGCACTTTACACGAATCACCCTTACGAATTCTGTCCCCGTAACCCACAACCACCTCTTTTGCCGGAGGAAAATCCAGTGGGATCTTACCGGAAATACATCGAGATTCCCGAACAATGGAACGGGAAAGAGATATTCCTACATATCGGTGCGGTAAAATCGGGATGCTACCTGTACGTGAACGGCACAAAAGTCGGATATAGCGAGGATTCCAAGACAGCCGTGGAATATAACATTACCCGCTACTTGAAACCGGGGCGTAACCTCATCGCTCTTGAAGTATATAGGTGGTCGACGGGAAGCTATCTGGAATGTCAGGACTTCTGGAGAATCAGTGGGATCGAACGGGACGTTTACTTGTTCGCACAATCCCCCGTACATCTTCGAGATTTCTCGATCCAACAAGATCTGGACAGCACATACAAAAACGGACTTTTCGGGCTGGATTTATTCCTAGAAAACGCCAATCCCCGGCAAACGGGCCAAGTCACCGTGTCCTACCAACTGGAAAGCACCTCGGGAACACGAGTGGCAGAAGGGACACAAACCATTAAAATAGATTCCATCGCGACAGTCCATTTCGACGCAAAGATAGCTCAAGTCGCCCCATGGACGGCCGAAACCCCAAACCTGTACCAGCTGTTTATCCGGATCGAACAACCGGGGAAAAAACCGGAAATCATTCCTTTCCGGGTCGGTTTCCGAAAACTGGAAATCCGGGGGAACCAATTCCTAGTAAACGGTCGTGCCGTACTGATTAAAGGCGTGAATTATCATGAACACAACGAGCACACGGGTCACGTTCTCAGCGAGGCGGATATGCGCAAGGATTTCGAGAACATGAAACGCCACAATATTAATGCCGTACGATGCTGCCATTACCCCCAGCAAAGACGCTTTTACGAACTTTGTGATGAATACGGATTTTACGTTTGTAACGAAGCGAATATAGAATCCCACGGTATGGGCTACGATCTTCGCAAGGGAAGAACACTAGGGAATAACCCGAACTGGCTGAACGCCCATATAGATCGGACGATAAACATGTACGAAACCGGGAAGAATTATCCCTGTGTCACGTTCTGGTCTCTGGGGAATGAAGCCGGGAACGGGTATAACTTCTACATGACTTACAACTGGCTAAAATCCAAGGACACGACACGTCCCGTACAGTACGAGAGAGCCTTGCTCGAATGGAACACGGACATCTACTGCCCGCAATACCCGGGCGCAACCACGCTGGAAAAATGGGGTAACACGCAAACGGATCGCCCTTATATC
>NZ_JBCOSQ010000101.1:0-10458 GCF_040920905.1 Butyricimonas sp. RTP31003st1_G1_RTP31003_210430
CTCCGCGGCATTCGTGCTGATGGTCATTCTCTATAAAGTGTTTGCCCCGCTCGTTCAGGAATGGCAGGCCATCCTCTACTGGGTAATTATAGCCTCTATCACGCTGGCCAACATCTTCGCCATACGGCAACAGAACCTGAAACGATTCTTCGCCTATTCCTCCATCTCTCAAGCCGGGTACATCATGCTGGGAGTGATTAGCGGGACGGCCATGGGTATGACCGGACTGGTGTACTACGTGCTGGTGTACATGCTATCCAACCTAGCCGCCTTCGGGGTTATCGCTGTCGTGGAACATCGCTCCGGCAAGATCACGATTGATGATTACAACGGGTTGTACTCCACGAATCCACGCTTGAGCTTCGTGATGATGATCGCCTTGTTCTCGCTGGCAGGAATCCCGCCATTTGCCGGGTTCTTCAGCAAGTTCTTCATATTTGCCGCAGCAGCACAACAAGGATATTACGTGCTGGTTTTCATCGCCCTGTTGAACACCATTATCTCTCTTTACTATTACCTGAGAGTGGTAAAGGCCATGTTTATCAACAAGAACGAACAACCGATCGCCAGATTCAACTCTGACAATTATTCACGTATAAGTCTCGTTGTATGCAGCGCCGGAATCCTGCTCGCGGGAATCCTTAGCGTCGTGTACGAGAACATCGGGATGTACAGTTTCGGAATGTAGAATTTAGAGTTTAGAATTTAGAGTTCAACTTTTAGTTTTAAGCTTTTAGCTTTTAACTTTCCAACTACCCCCACCGACTCCCCCTTACACAGGGGGAGTTAGAGGGGGTAGTTGGAAGCGTCCGCCCCCTGCGGCTGGAATCTAAAATCTAAAATTCACCCAAGAGTGTCATCAGCACCGGGCGGAACGCGCAGGTAAACGGAACGGGTGTACTCGTCCGTGTCCGGGCTGGCGAGATAAGGATAAATATGCACGACCGTCTCCGGGGAGAGAGGTTCTCTACCGGGACCCTCGGGATCGGGTAGCGTGAAAGTGGCCGTCCCGGCGGCACGGGTCACCGCGGGAAGGTGAAGCACACGTGGTGCGTCGGGCAGACAGTCGTAGAAGTAACCCACGACGAGCGTATCGTTGTCCCTTGTCTCGTCGAGTATGCCGTGGTGACGCCATTCGAGAGTAAAGGCCCACCCGTCACGGCGAATGCGGGTGTAAAGCGGCACGGAAAGCCAGCCGACGCTGAAAACAAAGGCCCGGAAGTTCTCCACACCATGCTCGTCGCAGGCCGTGCCGTTCACCTTGTGACACAGGTTCGGAGCAGTCATGGAGGTGTCCTTGGCAAAGGGGACCCACGAGTTGGCTCCCACAAGTTTCCGCTGGAGGATTTTCACGAGCCTGTCAACGAATGCGAAAACACTTGTCAACAGTCGCTGCCTCTCCGATCGCTTCGCACGGCGACGATCACGTTCCTCTGTCGATCCGGCGGGGCGCTTGCTGGCACAATGGCATTCCTTGCCTTTCCGGTAATACGTGGTGATACCGCCGGAACGAGTGGTCGCTTGTTGATTGACCGGTAGCGCAGTTTTCTTTTTCTTCTTCTTTTTCTTGCTCATGATGCCTCCTCTTAAATGATTCGATAAACCTCCAATAATGCTTAAACACACCTTAATGTCAAGTTTACATTTTTTTAGGGAAATTACCAAATCGTGAATGGCAAGCCACCGGGTTATTACGGTAACTTTCCGGTAACTTTCCGGTGACTTACCGGTAACTTACAAAAGGTGCAGTTAACTTATCTCGAAGATAGATAGCATCTTGCACGCTTATCGCCCGTTACCAAACGGGAATGAGATAGGAGATGTGTAAAATAAGTTAATTTTTATTAAAAATAAATTTGTTTTTTCTTGTTCAAGTCGAAAAAGGGTCATACCTTTACCATGTGCTTTCCTCGAAGCGTGGGGAAAGGCGTTTTGAAATACTCATCTAATACTCGAAAGTATGGCACGAATAAAATCAACCAACTTTTACCAGAAGAGCGGGAAAGTCGCTAACGAGGTATTTTCCAATCTAGGCAACGGCGAGGTCGGCTGCCGCGCCAAGAACAGCAAGCAAGCGCCCCTGAACGAGGAGCAGAAAATCAACGCGTCGGGCTTCTCGGCCCTTAACGCCGAGGTACGGTACCTGAACCCGGTACTCCACGTGACCTTTCCCCGTGACACGAACGGCACCAAGTGGGCCAACCGTTTCACGAGCGTCAACAAGAAACGCGAGGGCGTGTTGACAACCACGAAGATTCATCCCGATACCCCCGTAGACCCGAAGAAAAAAGCCAACGAGGAGTACACCAGCAAGATCGACTGGACGAAAGTCCTTTTCGCCGCCGGTCCGTTGCTCGTTCCTTCCGTGACCGTCAACAAAGCCAACTTGAACCTCGAACAGATCATCGCCGAGAAAACAAGGCTCCGTTCCCGTGTCACGCCCCTCGCCGACGCGGAGACTCCCGCCGTGACCGCCGAGGAGGGCGAGATGTATAGCATCACCTTCGCGCAGGAAGCCACCGTTTACGAGGGGGCCTACTGCTGGACGAACGATCGCGTTTACGGTGTCATCTACAGTCCCGAAGACCATTTCGCCCTTGTCCAGCAACTGCGCGACAGGGGTGAGAACGGCGTGACCACCATCGTCGTCCCCTCTTTCGTCAAGCCCGAGAACATCCACGTCTACAGTCTCGCCATGACCGCCGACGGGAAAATCACCTCCAACTCGGTTCACGCAACTCTGGGGGCGTGAGGATTATAACGGCAGCTCACGCTGCCGTTAATTTTAAATTTTAGATTCCGGCCACACAAGGCCAACGCTATGACTCCCCCCTCCGACTCCCCCTTACACGAGGGGAGAGACGGACGTGAGAAGATACCATGATGTTGCAATGCAGCGTATTCTCCCCCTGTGCAAAGGGGAGTTTTTTAGTTTTTAACTTTTAACTTTTAGCTTTCTCGTTCTAGCAAGTTTTTCGTAACTTTGCCTAAATAAAAGCAAACACAACGGTCATGAACAATCCATCGTCCTCCCCTCGCAAAATGCCCATCGGCATACAGAGTTTCGAGAAACTTCGTCGCGGAAACTACGTGTACGTCGACAAGACAGAACTAGTCTACAAGCTGGTTAGCACCTCGAACCCGTACTTCTTGAGTCGTCCCCGCCGCTTTGGCAAGAGCCTGCTGCTCTCGACGATGGAAGCCTACTTCCTCGGCAAACGAGACCTCTTCAAGGGCCTCGCCATCGAACGGCTCGAAAAGGAATGGGACACCCACGCCGTGCTGCATCTTGACCTCAACGCCGAGAAATATGACTCGTCCGAACGGCTACATGACATGCTCGAATTCCAGCTCCGGGGATGGGAAGAAACGTACGGAACCGGAGGCAAGGGCATCACCCACTCCGGGCGATTCATGGAAGTCATCCAAAGAGCGTACGAGAAAACCGGGCGGGGTGTTGTCGTCTTGATCGACGAGTACGACAAGCCGCTGCTCAACAGTTTTCAAGACGAGGACCTGCAACGTTCCTTCCGCGACACGCTTACCGCCTTCTACTCCGTGCTGAAAAGTGCCGACCAGTGGTTGCGATTCGTCTTCATCACCGGAGTCACCAAGTTCGCCCAGATGGGAATTTTCAGTAACCTCAACCAGCTGGTTGACATCAGTCTCACCCGACCTTACGCCACCCTCTGCGGCATAACACTCGAAGAGATCGAGGCCACGTTCGAACCGGAAATCGAGCAATTGATGGAAAGCCACGACCTTCTCCGCAAGGAACTACTCGAGCAACTCACCTGTCGGTATGACGGCTACCGTTTCAGCCCGGGTAACGTTCCCCGTATGTTCAATCCCTTCAGCCTGTTAAGCGTGATGACCTTCCACGATTTCGGGAACTACTGGTTCGCCACGGGTACCCCCACTTTCCTTGCCGAGATGCTGAAAAAAACCGACTTCGACCTGCGAGAACTCGACGGCATAGAGGTCTCTGCCGCGTCACTCTCTGACGACCGGGCCAACATCAACAACCCCGTCCCCATGATCTACCAGAGCGGCTACCTCACCATCAAGAAATACGACGAACGGTTCCAGATATATACCCTAGGGTTCCCCAACGACGAGGTGAAATACGGGTTCCTCAACTTCGTCACCCCATTCTACACCCCCGTGGCCGAAACCGAGACGAGTTTCTATATCGGCAAGTTCATCCACGAGCTGGAATCGGGTGATGTCGATGCCTTCCTTACCCGCCTGCGGGCCTTCTTCGCCGGGATTCCCTACGAGCTGAACGACCGCACGGAACGCCACTACCAGACCGTCTTCTACCTCGTCTTCAAGCTCATGGGACAATTCTCCGAGGTAGAAATACGAAGTGCCAAGGGACGAGCCGATGCCGTCGTGAAAACCGCCGACTACATCTACGTCTTCGAGTTCAAACTTAACGGCTCCGCCGACGAGGCTCTCGCCCAGATTGACGACCGGGGCTACCTCATCCCCTACTCCGCCGACAACCGGAAACTCATCAAAATCGGCGTCAACTTCGACCCGAAAGAAAGAAATATCGGAGAGTGGAAAAGAGAAGATAAAAACTAAAAGTTGGAAATTTAGAAGCGTCGGCCTTGCGGGTGGAAATCTAAAATTAATAAGATCTAAACTCTCTTCAACTTTTAGTTTTTAGCTTTTAACTTTCTTGTTCAACTGCACAAAGCTAGCGCTTTGACTACCCTCTCCGACTCCCCCTTGCATAGGGGGAGTTAGAGGGGGTAGTCTTTTAGTTTTCCTCTTCCCATGGAACCTCCACGAAATGCTCTCCGTCAAAAATCACAGTCTTCATATCATTTATCTTCAGGTAATCGCTCCAGTGCGTCACCTCATCGAAATGAAGTAACGGGTAAATGACACTATATCCTTTCATCGAATCAAACTGTCCGAAATACCATTCTTTCTTTAAAAAACAGATCCCGACAGAAACCTCCCCCTCCAGTTTTTGCTCCGATGCGGGGAGATCAAATCTCTCGCGTGCCACGATCATTTCCTCCAGTGCCTCGTTCAATTCCACGACCTTCGCCGACAATTCCCCGTAAAAAGTCCTGTTTGCCATGTACTTCGCAAAACGAGCCATGTCGATCGAGTAAAACTCACCATCAAACAAGTACATCGCCTCCCTTTGATTATAATCAAACCACAAAGCATCTTCTTCCTCTCCCTCGCTATAAACCTCCCTCAACTCGATCATTCCCTCCACGAAAGGTTTAAAACACTTCGCCACGGCCTCTATCTTACTCATATCCATCAATTGCAGGTCAAGATTGCCGAGTTGAAATGCACTTTTCCACGTATCCATCACCTTCGGGATATATTCCCGCATGGCATCCTCTATCTCCGCATGATGTTCCAACACCTTCATCAACAGCGCATAATTTCCCCCGAGATCAGGAGTTGAATGACTCGACCCCAGCACGTACCGTGCGTAATCCTTCACTTGATACAGGTTCTCGATCATGTTCATCAGGCAGAGATCCCAGTAGATCATGTCCAGCTTCACCCCCGAGCGCTTCAGTCCTTCCTCCAGCTCGAATATAGACATTGCCGCATCATAACCATCTTCCTCACAATTATCATCCATAATCATCCCCCGGCCCTTCTGTTCGAAACTCGACAAATCCAATGGTTGATCCCACAAATCAAAACCGCTCCCGTGGTTCCACAACACCAGCACGTACTTTTTCGCCGGCAAACGTTCCATCGACTCCCGGATAAAACCGGCAAGATGGTCCGGGTTATCCAGCCGGAAATTCGCATCGTTCACCCTCTCGTGGGTCATGCCCTCTTCCTCCATCGTGTACCGGATCGTCCCCTCCATCCCCTCGTTCTCTTGCTGGTCGGCCGAAAACTTCACGAGAGCCGTGAACTGCACCTTCGGCGAGTAGCCGCTCGCAGCCACCTGATCCAAATTATACCGGAGGGCGTGATCCAGATCTCCCCCACCACAACCGTAAAGTATCACCGTGTAATCCGCCTCCGGCTCGATCACCGGTTCCGGCTCGTCCTTGTCGTCACTACCACAACCAGCCAGCAACATTAATAACAAGAAACAACAAAAAATAGGAAACAGAAAATTAAATACAGAATTCTTCATAGACTTTACAAATTTATTTTACCTCCGAAAATTGTTAATTACAGATCCACAGGTCACAAGTTCCTCCCGGCAAAAAATACAGGTATGCGCAATATCGAGAATAACCTTGCCTCTGTCAGATCTTTCTTCACACACGAATTAAATATTCATTTTAAAATGCTGCAATCTAGCAATATTTTCTAATATCGCAAAATTGCATTTCATCTATTTTCGAATTCCATAAACAATAAACGAGTATGACACGAATTACGAAATTCATTTCACCTTTATGAAACAAAAGCGCAAGTATAGCGGGAGAGCTTTTAAAAATAAAATCCCAGATTAAAGTAACACCCTAACTTTTCCGACCAGTCGGAGAAAGTAAAGACCAGATCAATCGGTCCCAGCATTGAATCCCGGGAATAACCGATTCCCCCGCCCCATATACCTTTACGACCGAAGAGGTCAAAGAAGTTATCGTCTTGCAGGGCATAGTTCCCGATAACGGAAAGATAGTGCTTTCGCCCCATGCGTTGGCGAAATTCCAATTTCCCCACGATCACGGCATTCTCGAATACCTCCACGTGGTTAATTCCCACGAAAGGCATCTGCTGCGTGTTGTAACGTCCGAACTCCGTTCCCCCGAGATTATTAAAGTAAGAATAGGCAGGATCATGCCCGATTAACACCCGCCCGAACGCGGAAGGGATCACTTTCAAACGGTCGGAAAGGGAAACAACCGGGCAGAAACGAACCGACAGGGCGGAAAACGGCGATCCCCCGTCATACGTCGCCAAGTTATCCGTGTACAACGAATAAGCGGCCTCCAAGGAAACGCCCCGGGAGGGGTAGAACCGACGATCGTACGTGTCCAGTTCCGCCACCCCGTAATAACTGAAAAAGCCCTCGGGACGAACGCTCATCACCTCGTCCTCGTTGGAGAAAAGCAGGGAATTGTAATCAAAATACTCGTAGCGTAACCCCACCTTGAACTTAAAATTACGCAGGTACAGGCTGGACAGCCCAAGTTCCCCCGCGTGGTAACGATAAGTCACGTTATTCGTTTTCTTCCCCTTCCGGTAATAATCCACGTCATTGTAGCGGAACATGTAAGCGAGGTTAAACCCTCGCAAGAAAGTATTTTCCAGTGAATATTCCAGTTTCACGTAAGGATTCTTGCTCAAACGTCCGGTTAATGCCAGTTGTGACCCCCGCAAGCTCCTGTTGTTTAAAGTCGTGTTCAACAAGATGGCCGCCATATCCTCCGAATCAAACCGGAAACCGATATTCAACGTACTCATGGGATTGGATTTCAGGCTTAACTCCAAATCGTAGGGAGCTGTCCCCAGCAACCGGTAATTCACCGCCACGAATGCTTTCGTGCCGTACAGGGTCGCAATTTCACGATGAATATCATTCAAGGTGATCTCGCTATTTTCCTCTATCCGCATTTTCCGACGCACCCATCCTTCCTCCCGTAAGGAGAGTCCCCGGATAATAACATTCCGGATGGCTATTTTTTCCGGTTGACGGGCTTTTGGAATCTCGTTGTCCACGTTCCCGGCTTCCCCGATCAATTCTTTTACCCGCATGATCTCGGACCATTGTTGCAGTGCCGCCACCTTTCCCCGGGCCAGTAGCGAGTCGATCGAGCGGGCGCTGAAACTGGCGGCGGTGTATCCTTTCATATCGGGACGAATCACCAGATCGGCAAGCTTCACGTTCGCCTCGTGTTTGTTCATGCAGAGAAGGTTGATGATCTGCGGGATCACGCCGGAGACAGACTCCAGCTTATCCTCCTTCATCAAATCGGCCTGCACGTCAACCCCGATCACGATCTCCGCACCCAACTCACGGGCCACGTCTGTCGGGAAATTATTCAATATACCCCCGTCAACCAGTACCCGGTCCCCCGTCCTCACCGGGGTAAACACGCCCGGAATGGCCATGCTCGCCCGCATCGCCTGCACGAGATTCCCTCCCTTCATCACGATCTCTTCCCGGTGGAACATATCCGCCGCCACGCAGGCAAACGGGATCGGTAATTGCAGGAAATCAAGGGAATCATGATAACCAATCGTGAGATCGGAAAAGAGATTATACACGTTCTGCCCGCTGATAAAACCTGACGGACGCTTTTTCCCCCGGTCAAAAGGGACGGAAAGCAAGTACTTGCCATCCTGTTCCTTCTCCCCGAAAGGCAGGTCATAACGGTTCACTTTATCACTTAGAAGGAACATCCAATCCTGCACCCGCACGAGGCTATCGAGTTGATCGGCCGAATAACCAATGGCATACAGACCGCCCACGATGGAGCCCATGCTGGTTCCCACGATGACATCCACGGGGATCCCCGCTTTTTCCAACACTTTCAACACGCCGATGTGTGCCACGCCCTTCGCTCCCCCTCCGCTTAACACGACGCCCACCTTTTTCCGTTGTGCCTCCACGGTCGGGAGCATCAACAGCAATAACAAGCCTATCACGAACAGACGTCGGGCAACCGGGGTGTGGAATTTCGGGTATCGGAAAAGTTGCGGGTATTGCATGGTATATATTTTTAATTTAGAATTTAGAGTTTAGAATTTAGAATGCCCCCCTCGAAGGGGCTGTTCAAAAGTCATTTCTCAAACTCCCTCCCCCCTTCGGGGTACTCCCTCTATAAACAGAGGGAGAGTTGAAATACCCTCTGTCTTCGGGAAGAGTCACCAGCTCCTCCTCTGTTTATAGAGGAGGTGGCACGAAGTGACGGAGGAGTTTTTTGAAATTAAATGACTTTTTGGGAAAGCCCCGACAGGCTGCATTGTTACATTGAAACGTCTTCTTGCGTCCGTCTCTCCCCCTGTGTAAGGGGGAGCCGGAGGGGGTAGTTAAAGCGCCGGCCCCGTGCGGCTGGAATCTAAAATCTAAAATCATTAAATCACTTAATCTAAAATCATTAAATCACTTAATCTAAAATCATTAAATCACTTAATCGGAAATCACTAAATCACTTAATCGATAGGATCTAAAATCCTTTCCCCTTGATCCAATCCCCGATCTCTTTCAAGGCCACGGGCGAAAAAGTTTCCTCTATCGTGCCGTATAAAGCGGGCGAACCCGATTCGCAAGTCTGGAAAAGATGATTTAACCCGGGTAATTCCTTCACGGTCACGCTCCGGTTTCTCCCAGCCTCCAAACCTTTCTTGATGATCTCCAAGTTTTCCGGCAAAACTTGCAGGTCACGACTCCCGTTCAAAGCCAGCACCGGACATTTCACATCCCTCAAAACGGGAACAGGGTCGTATTTCACGAAGAAATACATCCACGGGGACAGCACTTGTCGACGCCAAAGTTCGGCACCCCGCTCGTCCTTCATGTTTGCCGGCAATTTCCCCGCTTGGTTCAAACTATCCATGTACGCTTTCAAAAGCGGTTCGGCCTCCCGACTCGACGCGCTCGCCAGCACGATGTCAAAACATCGGCGATTCACGGCAGCCGAGTAATCCTGCTCCTCGGCAGTCGCTCCCGTCACCCGTCCCATCTCTTTTTGCTGTTCCAGTAATATATGGTCACCCCGTAGCCCGGGACCCGCCAACAGAACGATGAAAGACACGTCTCCGGAACGACTGGCCACGAGGGGAGCGATCATCCCACCCTCGCTATGCCCGATAAGCCCGATATTCCGTATCTTTCGATCATTCTTCAAAAAGTTCACGGCAGCCTCCACGTCATCGGCCAAATCAAGCGTGGTTGCCGTCCCGAAATTCCCGGTAGACTGCCCCACTCCCCGATCATCGAAACGTAGCACCCCGATCCCCTGCCGGGAGAGATAGTCGGCAAGCACAAGAAAAGGTTTATGTCCCAACACCTCTTCATCCCGGTTTTGCGGCCCGCTACCGGAAATCAACACGACAACCGGGTAATGATCGCCCTTTTCCGGTAAAGTCAGCGTACCCGCCAAGGTCACGCCCGCTTTCGTGTTTTCAAAGGTCACTTCCTCTACCCGGTATGGATAGGGTGGCTTGGGTTCCTGTGGACGCGAGAGAGGCTTTTCCTCGTTGCCCCGCATTAATTCCAACGGCAGCGTCAACCCGCCCTGCACGAAAGTTCCTTGTATCCTATCGGATCCCTGCCATTTCCCGGAGAATTTCATTCCAAGGGCCGGAGCCGTGATGGTCAACACGCTATCTGCGTACTCCGTTTTCCCCGTAGGAATTCCCTTTGCCCCCTGATCAGGGCTATCCATCGTCGTCGTCCATGAATCCCCGGAACGGGAAACATAAAAAACAAGCCTTAATTTCACGCCCTGAATATTCAAGGTTCCACCCCAATGTCCGGCAATATCCTGCGCATTCATGATC
>NZ_JBCOSQ010000102.1:0-10079 GCF_040920905.1 Butyricimonas sp. RTP31003st1_G1_RTP31003_210430
CTCTAATTCTGACCGGGAGCCGGTGGCATTCTCCGAGTTTTCAAGAGCAAACCCGTATTACCGGAAAAGACAGGAAAACGGTACAATTCCCATGTATTTGGAGAGAAAGACAGGGTTGTATGGGGAGGATATGCTGAATCCCTTGTACGTGTGGAACATTGAAAACACGAATACAACCAAGGATCTTGCGTTGAGGGACAATTTCACGATGGAATGGACTACCTTCGATGCCCTGAGACTCCGGGCTCGGTTGGGAATATCCAAGAGCATCTCGAAAACAGAAGCATTCAAGTCCCCGAATCACACGGATTTTTTGGAGACGGAGAAATTGAAGAAGGGTTCTTTCTCGTCTAATCAGCATGAAAGCTTCTCGTACAATGGTGATTTGAACATTATCTTTGGTAAAATATTTAAGAATGTTCATCAAGTAAACTTTGTTGGAGGATGGTCTTTTAGTGAATCTCGCTCGGAAGCATCCGGTTACAGCGTGGTCGGGTTTAACGATGACTTCCACAAGAATCCTGCCTATTCCACGGGTTTCAGGGAAAATCAAAAGCCTACTTACTCGAAAGATCGTCGACGTTCCACTAGTTTTTTCATGAACTTGAACTACTCGTATGACAATCGTTATCTGATGGACTTCAACCTGCGTGCTGACGGGACTTCCGTTTTTGGCAGCAACAAACTTTTCTCCACGACGTGGGCTGTCGGTTTGGCATGGAATGTTCATAACGAGGAATTTATAAAGAAATTGGGGTGGATCAACAATTTGAAAATCCGGGGATCAATCGGTAATCCGGGAAACGAAAACTTCGATGCCTACATATCACAAAAGACCTACGTGTATAATGTCGAGTTGCAAAATATGTTCGGGGCGAGTGCGTTGATTCAGAAGTACGGGAATAAAAACTTGGAATGGCAGCGAACCGTGGATAAAAACATCGGTGTCGATCTGTCTGTTCTGAACAACCGAATTCGTGTGACTTTTGACTATTATTTCAAAGATACGGACCCTTTGCTGGTTTCCATCGGGATGCCTCCTTCTGCCGCGGCGACGAGCTTGTACACGAACATGGGAAGGCAAATTTCCAGGGGATGGACGGGAACATTGAATTATGTTTTTCTGCGGAAAAAGGATTTGTCTTGCAGCGTAAACATGAACGCACGGGCGAACCATTCGGAATATCGTGACATCGGGGATAAATTGGATTACTTGAACAAGGTGGGGAGTTCTACTGCCTTAAATCGTTATTACGAGGGTGGTAGTCCGGACGATTTGTGGGCTGTTCCTTCTTTGGGAATCGATCCGGCTACCGGGCGTGAAGTCTTCTTGAAAAAGGATGGAACGCAAACTTTCTTGTATTCCGCGTCCGACGAGGTGATCGTGGGATCATCCGTTCCGGATGTAGAGGGAATTGTCGGAATGTCATTCTATTACAAGAAATTGTCTGCCTCTTTCAGTTTCCGTTATAGCTTGGGCAAAGAGACCATGGCCTCGGCATTGTATGATAAAGTGGAGAATATCACCCAAGACAATATCGGTAGGAATCAAGACAAACGAGCTTTGTACGACCGTTGGAAGAAACCGGGAGATAAGGCAAAATTCAAGGCGATAGATGATTATTCTTCCACGCCGATGTCTTCCCGTTTCGTGGTGACGGAGAACACTTTTTCCGGTGAATCCATTTCAATCGGTTACGATATGGACGCTGCATGGTTGCGGGTAGCGGGAATTCAGGGAATGAATTTCCGGGTTTACATGAATGATATTTTCCGGATCTCTTCTTTTAAAGAGGAACGGGGTTTGGATTATCCTTTTGCCCGTTCGGTAAGTTTTTCCTTAGGTGTAAGATTTTAAAACAAGTGTGGATATGATACGAAAATTGAAATTATTAGTGTGTGTGGTGCTTGGCACCCTCACGTTGTCTTGCTCCGATTGGTTGAAAGTCAGTTCGGAGGACCGGATCATGGAGAACGATCTTTTCCGTACTCCCCGAGGATTCATGACGGCGTTGAATGGTATTTATATAGACTTGTTGAATTCAAGTATGTACGGGAAAACTCTGACGTGGGGAATGACTGATATTTTGGCACAATACTATACCTGCCGGGAGAAGGATCATAGTTATAAATCTTTGGCAGATTTTGATAACGTGACCCGGAATAATGCCGTGAGTGGTTGTTGGAATCGGTCGTACGCCCTTTTGAATAACGTCAATACGATACTGGAGCATTGCGAATCCGACCGGAATGTGTTGGATGATACCTATTATCACATGATCAAGGGAGAGGCTCTGGCTCTACGTGCTTTGTTACATTTCGAACTGTTCCGTATATTCGGTCCCAGTTATAGCAAGGACAAGGAAAAAGAGTGTATCCCTTATGCTTTGACTTCCGAGACAAAGGTGAATCCCTTGCTACCGGCAAAGGAAATCGCCCGGCTGATCATGGAAGATTTGAAAAATGCGGAGGAGTCGTTGACCGGGTATGACCCCGTGATTGAAACAGGGGCCGTGTGGGGTGATGATCCGGAAGGGGGCGTGAATGACATGCGTTATCGCTCCATGCGTCTGAATTACTATGCCGTCCAGGCTTTATTGGCCCGTGTGGCTCTCTACTGCGGGGAAAAGGAGGTCGCTTGGGAGTATGCGGAGAAAATGATTCGCGGGATACACGAGGAACATAAATGGTTCCCCTTCGTGACCCGGGAAGAAGTGGTGACGACAGATAGAGAAGATCGTATTTTCCAAAGTGAAATCTTGTTTGGCCTGTATAACCTGAAAAGAAAGGAAAGCGTTTACGAGGTCGGTTTCGGGGCTAACTTGAAACAAGGTAGCGTGTTACGTATTGATAAGGATATTATGCAGAATATATACGACGGGGATGACAATGATTTCCGGCTTGCATACTGGTTTGCGGAAATGGTTGATCCGGATAATAACTCGTATCTCCACGTGATCAAGTACAAGGATGTGGATGATATTGACACGAAAACGAAAATTAGCAAGGGCTATCGTTATATCATGCCTGTACTCCGGGTGTCCGAAGTGTATCTTATTGCGGCCGAGTGCTGTCCGGACCCGAAAGAGGGACGGAATTATCTGAATGCGGTGAGAACGGCACGTAATGTGAAAAACATTCAGGATGATGCCGATCTGACTGCGAGTATCGAGCAAGAGTACAAGCGGGAGTTTGTGGGTGAAGGACAGTTATTCTGGCTTTATAAACGCAAGGGGAAAACCGAGATTGCATCCGGCGAGAAACAGGGAAACGTTGTTTCCATGGAAGAACGCTTTTACTTGTTTGACCTGCCGAAGTCGGAACAGGATTATAGAAAAGAAAACGATCTTGGTAAATAATTAAAATTTCTTCGTATGAAAAAATATATATTTCTATTGGTTGTCGTTTTGTCATTTCTTGGATGTGAGAAAGAAATGATGGATTACGAGGGGAAAGACGGGGTTTATTTCTCGGTACAGGAAGTACCACCCAGCCTGTACGGTAACCCGGAAATTTGGGCTCATATGGACACGACATTGATTCCCTTTTCCCTGTTATTGGAGAATGATAGCACGGTGAGATTGAAAGTCCGGGTGATGGGGGATGTCGTAAATTATGACCGCTATTTTACCGTGTCGGTTGTCGATTCGTTGACTACCGCGTTAGTGAACGAGGATTACGCTCCCTTGGAGGAACGCTACATGATTGCCGCCGGGGAACGTGACGGATTCGTGGAATTCACGGGATTCCGGCAGGCGAAAATGCTGGATTCCACGTATTACGTGACCTTGCAGTTGATGGAAAACGAGTATTTCTCGTTACCGATGGATGTGTGGAGACCCTTGGAAGACAAGGATTACACGAAAGAGATACAGAACGTGGTCCGTCACGTGGTGGGACTTTCAGACGAGGTTTTCATGCCGAAGGCGTGGACGGTGAATTATTTTGGCCCCTACTCTAAAAAGAAAGTCAAATTACTGTGCGAGATGTTCGGTTTGAAGATGGCTGATTTTGATAACGTGATCGAAATGGATATGGAAAGACAGCGCACGTATGCCCAAGGGTTGGATAAATACTTGAAGGAGATGGAGGCGAAGGGGCAGACCGTTTACGAGGACGAGAAAGACAAAGATGGTAATCCGGTGAAAATGGCCGTGGGACCTTTAATTTAGTAATGTTGAATAATGAAAGTTATGAAAAAGAAACTAAGTTTACTCGTGCTATTCGCGATAGCTTTATGCATGGGATGTTATGATGATAAAGGGAATTACGATTACCATGAATTTAATGAAATCACTATCGGTGATCGTGGTTTTGACACGGCTTATATCCTCACGTCGTTCGTGGACACGCTCCGGATTTCACCCGAAATTGATTTCAAGTTGGCGGAAAACACGCATCTGAAGTTCGAGTGGGTGGCCCGGTCTAATGGAGTCGATTTTACAGAATACCCTCTTGGGAATGGGCGTGATTTGGTCTTTCCTGTAAGTCTGCCAACGGAGACCTACACGTTGTATTTTAAGGTGACGGATACGCTGAATACAATGGAATATTGGAATGCGACAGCGATGCAGGTTCAAGATTTACTTACCAGCGGTTGGATTATTCTCGGGGAGAATAGTAACGGGGAGGCCCAACTGGACATGATTACTTATTCCGTGGACACGATGGTGTTGAAAGATATGTTGCACGATAGCGGACTGCCCGTGTTGAGAGGTCCGGTGAAGGTATGGGTGGTTGATAATTACAGGGATAACATGATTCACATTTCGACGGAAGACGGTACGTACCGTTTGGATCGGGATAATTTCAAGGGAGGTGACCACACGCATCTGAAGTATAATTTTTATGACCCGGAGGCATTGGATCATTTCGTTCTTCAGGAGGTTGCTCAACTTCGTAGCTATAACAGGGCAGCAATTATTGATAATAAGTTGTTTCATAACGGTTTCTTGATCTCCAGTTCCGTATTCCAGAATCCGGCGAATCATTATCAGGGAACTTACGATCTTTTCTCTATCGGCGACAAGATTGCTTATAATCCGAAGGCTATGGCGTATTATTATATGTTGTACAATAATGATGCGAAACGTTTTGTTTATACCGGGGGAAGATCTTACGGGTCACCTGTGGGATATTGTGACACGCTGAAAGATACACGGGATGACGTGGAAATTTTCTCTTGGAAAACGGGGCTGGATTACGTGACAAGTATAAGTAGTCGTTTGTTGGACGGGTATTCGTTTACCGTGTTGACTGATAGCAAGGGGAGTTACTACTTGTATTGCTATGCGTTGAAGTACCAGTGGGGCTGGGAAAGTATCGAGAAGAAGAAAAAATACTCTTTGGATAAAGCCACGGATATTGACAAGGCGAAATTCTTCGGGGTTAGTGCGCAAAGAACCTATTTGATTTACGCTACCGGTTCGAAACTGTACGCGTATGATTACGTGGCGGAAAAAGTGCAATTACTTAGGGATTTTGGTGGTCAGGAAATAACGTTGCTACACTACGACATTTTGATTGACGTGGGAGCCGGTGATGATTTCTTCTACGTGGGTACTTACGATCCCTCGTTACCCAAGGAGACGGGAGGAACGCTGACAATGTACAAGGTGATGAATGATCCGAATAATATTATCGTGGAGGAGGTTCCCGGCTTTAGCTGGTCCGGGTTGTGCAAGATCAAAAGTATTGATTTCAAAAGATACTAGTATAGCTGTTTGAATTTTGAGAAAGGCACCATTCTAACGTGGAATACACGGGAGAATGGTGCTTTTTATGTCCGAGATGATGCATGATTAGTGCTGACGTTAGTTCCGATTACATTTTTATTAGTTGATGAATACCGGATGATTACCGTCATAAACCTTATAGATACCTTATAGAAACCTTATATGAACCTTATATAGAATAAGGTTCATAAAGTATATTAACAAGTTATTGAAAATATTGTATTAGGTAGTGATCAGGTATTGATCATCTATCGTAAACAAATTCAGAATTGACGTTGGCATGAATAAGTACAAAAGGCAGCATGAAGATTTGTATTGATGTTGATTTATTGGGATAAAATTACTTAATGGCACTGATTTTCAGTATAAAAGCTCGCTAAATATCAGTTTCTTTTGTTATTTTTGTAACTCTTGATGGCATATAACTACGAGACATTTTAGAATGAGATGACCGAGATAAATATAAAATGCTTGCAGAAATATAGCGAATACTAGGTGTTAATAAAATTCTAAGTAACAGAGAATAAGGAAATGGATAATTGTAACATAGATAGAAAATTAGATGAAAGAGCAGAGGCTCTATTCGCTAGAATTTCTTTATTAATAGAGACTGCACGTAAAAATATTGCATCTACGGTAAATATCACAATGGTATATGCTAATTTTGAAACAGGTAAGTATATTGTTGAGGATGAACAACAGGGGGCGCATCGGGCTGAATATGGGAAATCTGTTCTGAAACAGTTATCTCAAAAACTAATAGAAAAATACGGAAGGGGATGGTCTGTTGAGAATTTGACACTCTATCGAAAATTTTATTTGGTTTATGCAGATTCGGTAAACATGATTGATCCGATTCAGAAAAAGTCACTTGGAAAGGATTTCGTAAACACTGTTTACGAAATTGGTAAGTTTGAAGCGTTCTCGCAAATTTCTCAAAAGAGTTTTACGCTAAGTTGGTCACACTATCTGATATTGATGCGTATAGAAAATCCTTCTGAACGTAGTTTTTATGAGATAGAATGTGCACAGCAACAATGGAGTGTCCGGCAGTTACAGCGCCAAGTGAATTCCAGTCTGTATGAACGTTTGGCATTAAGTCGCAACAAACATGAGGTCGTTCGTTTGTCAAAGGAGGGCCAAACAGTAGAAAAATCATTGGATCTTATAAAGAACCCCTTGACGTTAGAATTTTTAGGATTGAAGTCAGAGACGGCATATTCAGAAAGTAAATTGGAAACAGCAATCATAGATAAGCTACAAGATTTTTTACTTGAATTGGGCAAGGGTTTCCTATTTGAAGCAAGACAAAAGCGTTTCACGTTTAATGAAGAACATTTTTTTGTTGATTTAGTATTTTACAATCGCTTGTTACAGTGTTATTGTTTGATTGACTTGAAGATAGATAAACTGACACATCAAGACTTGGGGCAGATGCAAATGTATGTCAATTATTATGACAGATATGTGAAGCAGTCTTTTGAGAAACCTACTATTGGCATCTTACTTTGTAAAGAACAAAATGAGGCTTTGGTGAAACTGACACTACCGGACGATGCTAATATTTACGCTACGCAATATGCACTCTATCTGCCTAATAAACAATTATTGCAAGCAAAATTGAACCAGTGGGCAGAAGAGTTTAAAGCGAACAATGATGAACTTGAGCACCCCTAGGTGTGGAGGGAATTGATTCGTTTATAAATCGGTTAAAAGCAACGTATTTACAGATATTTGTGATAAATTTGTAGGATACCAAAACAATTTATGGAAATGAAATCAATGATGATCTGTTTTTGCTTTTGTTGTCTGGGCTTTTGGGGGCATACGCTTTCTGCCCAAGAACAAGTTCGGGCGCTGCGGCCGTTGGAACAATGTACTTTGGTTACCGATCTGGCGGACTGGATTGAGGAAATACAAGTGATCCCGATTAAACAGCGTTTTGATGCCGAGTCATTGGAATGGATGAGGAAAAAATTGCTGATCGGACCTGATGGGGATTTGTTTCTTGTGTACGGGCGGGAGGTGATGTGTTTTGATGCTGCCGGGAAATATCAATTTTCAATGAAATATAATCAAGGGAAAGAATGTCCTTATCATCAGGATGCCTGTATCAGTGTGGATCAGAAAAAATTGTTGTTTGCGCATGGAGATAGTGAAGTCGTGTTTTTTGATTTGAATGATGGGCGTGAAATTGAGCGTCTCCCGATGAACAAGCCTCTACAATTGTTTGAAGAGATTGCTCCGGCTCCGGATGGAGGGTTTTATTATTATTCGATCTCGGCTCCTTGTACCAATAATTTTGAACGGGGACACCTCTTAGTGACCCGGTTTGACAAAAACGGGAAAAAGTTGGAGAGTTCTATTCCGCAGGTCGGGTTCACGGTGAATATTTTCCTCGTATCGCAGGCCGTAGGTAATACTTATCTGATTCGCACGCAAGGAGGTGATAACGCGTGTTACCGGGTGAATACGAAAGGAGAGTTGGAGAAGGCCTACACCTTTGATTTTGGCAAACGGGGGATACCGGATACTTACGGGATGTTAAAAGGTGATTTGATGTTGCAGGATTACATGAGGGCGGATTATTACAAGATGCCAATTTATTTGTGTGAAGGCGGGAAATTCTTTTATTTCACCAGTTGCGGACCTCATGCAGAGGCGTATAATTTCCTTTATGCCCGGGGTAAGGATTCGGGGATTTATTGGAAAGCGGATCCCGATTTGGAAATTCATTTTCTCTCGGCAGATGAGGACTATTTTTATGCGCTTTTAGAACCCGTTCCGGAAGAGATGATCCGGGAGACGCAAGACCCGTTATTACGGCAGATATTTAAACAGTTTGCCCTTTCGTTGGGAGAAGAGACGTCTGCCCGATTGGTGAAGGTCAAGTTTAAATGAAGTCAGACTGGAAGTTAAGAGACTTGTGTGTTGTTGGTTTTATGTGAATTGTTAATTTGTTGTTTTTCTATTGTAATATTAAATATTATTCTGATCTTTGTATTAGCTCATTAACCAAGTTGTTAAAGGAGTTACGGAGTCGTTTGATTATTCAAGCGACTCTTGCCTTTGTTAGGGTAAACTATCCATGATTTTTTGTACTAGGGAATCTGGGGTATACATTTCATTCTTTAGTTGTTCTATCCATATTTTAGATGGATTACACCTTATAAGCAGTATGTTTTACTTGGGTTGTACAAATGTAGTAATTGTTCTTGGATATAAGATATACATTCTCAACTATTTATCTGTATTTTGCCAAAAGATTGAATATTCGTGAATTGTTTTGGTAAATTTCAAGTGGAGTTTGATTGGTTGTTTATGAAATTAAATTTATTGGTAAATTTTCGTGATATATCGAAAAAATGGCGAATTTTACAAGATAAACGATTTATATATGGAAGTATTTTTGATCAGACATACGAAAACAGCGGTTATTCCGGGAACGTGTTACGGGAATTCGGATGTTGACGTGGCCGATTCTTTCCTCGAAGAGGCAGGGAAGGTGAGGGAGAGACTGAAAGGGGAGAGCTTTGATGCGGTGTATTCCAGTCCGTTACAACGTTGCAGAAAGTTGGCGGTTTACTGTGGTTACGAAAATCCGATTCTGGATGACCGGCTGAAGGAATTGAATTTTGGGAGCTGGGAGGGGCAACGTTGGGATGAGATTCAAGATCCTCGTTTGCAGGAATGGTATGATGATTGGTTGAGTATGCCTGCCGGAGGGGCGGAAAGTTTTCTGGAACAGTATAACCGGGTGTCGGCTTTCTTGGATGATTTGAAGGAGACGGGACACGAGAAGGTGTGTGTATTCGCTCACGGAGGGACGATCCGGGCGGCATTGATTTATGCCGGAAAATATAATTTTAATCAGGCATTCACGGATGACGTGGATTATGGTTCTCAGGTGAAAATGACGATATAGGGGTTACTCTTCTTCTTTCAACTTTTTGCGGATACCTCTTTCTATGGCTAGAACGAGGATGATGACCAGCACGATGATGATCACGCTGATCCAAGATTGGTATGATAACTCGGTGAAATCGGTCATGGCCAGTTTTGTGATGGCTGCAAGTATCAGGATATACAGGCACGTACGCACGTTCCGCAACTTCTTCTCGGTGGTAAGTTCGACATTCTTTTCAGTTGCTTTCTTTTCGGTTTCCATGACTTGGTATTTTAATGACGAGTACTGCCTTGTAAAGATATGAAATAATATTCAAATTTATTTGGGGAGAGAAAATAAATAAAAAAACCACCCGAAGGTGGTTTTGAGTTATTCTATCGTTTTGCTTCTTCTTTTCCTTTCGTTTTCATCGAGGTAAATCTTGCGAAGCCTCATGG
>NZ_JBCOSQ010000103.1:0-9813 GCF_040920905.1 Butyricimonas sp. RTP31003st1_G1_RTP31003_210430
GTACCTATACTACGCCACCCTGCAAACGGCAACTGCCGAAACCTTCATGACCTTCCGGGCCTTCCAGCCCATGCTAACCTTCGGGCTGGAGGCATGGATTGCAGTCTACTCCATCGACTTGCGCCCCGACTTGGACACGAGAGATTACATCTTGGCCTGCATCATCATCCTAGGTTCCCTACTCATCTTGATCATGCCTCCAAAACGAGTGGAAGAAAATCGCTCGAAACAATACATGACGGACTAAATAATTGAAAAGACTACCCCCTCTAACTCCCCCTTACACAGGGGGAGAAACAAACGCAAGAAAGCACTACAATATAACAATGGAGCATATCCTCCCCCTTTCCAAGGGGGAGCTAGAGGGGGTTGGAATCTAAAATTTAAAATCAACAAGACTTAAAAGAAAACGTTTGATTTCATCTTTTTGATCCGGATGGAACCAATGAATATCAGCGTCATTGCGATACCAGGTAAGTTGCTTTTTTGCATATCGGCGGGTATTTCGTTTGATGAGCCGGATAGCCTCTTCCCGATCAAACTTGCCATCAAAGTAATCGAACCACTCCTTGTACCCTACCGTATTCAAGGCATTCAGGTGGAGTAAAGGATAAAGACTACGGGCCTCCTCCTCCATTCCGGCCTCCACCATCTGATCCACCCGGCGATTAATCCGGTCGAACAATTCTTCTCTTTCCCGGTTCAACCCGATCTTCACGATGTCAAACTCCCGCTCCTTCACGCTTCCGGTCAAAAAAGAAGAATAAGGCTTTCCGGTCATTAGGCAAACTTCCAAAGCGTGCATGATCCGTTTGGCATTCTTTAAATCCACCGTAGTATATGATACGGGGTCCAACCTTTTCAACAACATCCGCAACGCCTCGATTCCATCCCGTTCAAACATCTCTTTCACGGAAAGACGCACTTCCTCGTCAATCGTGGGCATCTCGTCAATTCCCTTGCACACGGCGTCAATGTACATCATAGAACCACCCGCCATGATCACCACCTCTTTCGTCTCGAACAACTCCCGGATCTTCCGAAGCGCTTGTTGCTCGAACTCCCAACAATTAAAATAATTCCGGACAGACTCCGTTTGTATAAAAAAATGAGGAACTGCCTCCAGTTGCTCTCGCTCCGGCACGGCAGTTCCTATATACATTTCCTTGTAAATCTGTCGGGAATCACATGAAATAATCGACGTCCCATACATCTTGGCCAGCTCGATACTCAAATCCGTTTTCCCCACTCCTGTCGGTCCAAGCAATACGATTAACGTCTCCATGCAAATTTTCGATTTAATGATTTTAGATTTTAAATTGAAAAAGGAGCCTTGTGCGGCTGGAATTTAAAATCTAAAATCTAAAATTATCAAAGTCTATCTATATAATCATCCAAACTCTCGTAGCGTTCGTCACGATAATACTCATCATCACCACCCCGGTCTTGGCGATCCTCGTCGTCATAATCCCCGTTACCGAACTCTTCCATGAAACTATCGTCATAATCCCCCTCGTACTCTTCCTCCGGCTTGTCAAACTCCCAATCAGCATTCCCATCCTCGTAAGAGAATTGTTCCGGAATATCCCCCTCACAAGCAACGCATACCGGCATCACGTCGGAAGAGTCACGGATATATTCCCCGGCATACTCTACCTTAAAATATTTGTTAGAGAAGAAATCATACACGTACTCTAATTCAAGACACCCCGGTTTAATGATGTCACTGATTTTCGTGTTGTCCATG
The DNA here is from genome assembly GCF_040920905.1 of Butyricimonas sp. RTP31003st1_G1_RTP31003_210430. Lineage (NCBI taxonomy): Bacteria > Pseudomonadati > Bacteroidota > Bacteroidia > Bacteroidales > Odoribacteraceae > Butyricimonas > Butyricimonas sp. RTP31003st1_G1_RTP31003_210430. Next base: position 1,748 of record NZ_JBCOSQ010000103.1, read on the forward strand.
ACGAGCGTTTCATTTTCCTCGTCCTCTGTCGTCATATCCATCAATGCAATTTCTTTCACCCGGTTTCCCATCCGGTCAAGCGTGAAAAAAGATGCCATTTGAGAGCTGTCATAATTCAACGTCTCAACTATTTTATCGTGAAATTGTTGAAACGTCTGTTCTCCACCAACAGCAATCTCACATCTAAAATCCGAACTAGTCGGTAAACTGATTTCAAATCTGTAGTCCATATGTTATTTTATTTTAACCTAGCATCAATGCCGACCCGACGCCCAGCGCCGTTACACCCAATATCACTAAAATCACGAAAGCGACAACAGCCAACGCCACGCAGATTCCAACAATACCACAAACCCGTCCGGCAGTAAGATTCTTGTAGGAAGCCTCCGTGTACTCTTCCGGATGTTCCAGATAAGCTCTCCGGGGCCCGGAAGCAATGGCTACCGCCAGGATTCCCAGCACCAACCCCACGAACCCGTAACACCAGCAAAACACCAGAGACAAAATCCCTAAAACCAACACTGCCGTCGCGTTAGGAAGATCCTTTTTCTTCATTTCCATTATCTCCATGGTCGTAATTTTAATGAATTATTAATTTAAGCAAATATGAAATTAAAATTATTAGCAAGCAAACAAAACCAGCAAATTTTATTGCCCCGGGAGTAATTTTTTTCACCCCTACAAAATGCGCCATGGCAAGGCCGATAAACACAATCAAGGGGACCAACCCCGGATAGATTTTCACGGATTCCCACAACTCTCCTTTCAAGAGCAACAGTATCGCGGTCTGGAATCCACATCCGGGACACTCGATCCCGAAAGTGTCTTTAACCAGACAAGGCAGTTGATGCCCCTCCAGCCACGTCCAGATGCTCAATTCATACATTTATCGTGTTGAGCAAATGGGGTTTTACCGAAGCATATACAGCAAAAATGACGGCAAGAATAACCGCCAGCAGGATGAGCGCGCCGATACAAATCCCGATGATGCCACATATTCTCCCGGCGTTCAAGTTCTTATAGGATACTTCCGTGAATCGCTCCGGGTTCTCCAGATAAGCCTTGCGGGGAGCCGAGGCCAGTACCACTGCCAGAATACCGAGTACCAACCCGATGATCCCGTAGCACCAGCAAAACACCAACGACAGCGCTCCTAAAACAAGCGCTGCCGTGGCATTCGGTAAGTCTTTCCTTTCTCCGTCAAAATCTCCCATAATTTATACCTTAAATTTTAAATATCATGAACCACTGTTTCCAGTATATCCATTGCCTCCTTGATCAGGTTGATGTTTGCCTGGGAACCCATATGTCCGATCCGGAATACTTTCCCGGCCAATTTACCATAATTGCCTCCCACGACCATCCCCTGCACTCTCAATTCCGAATCCAAGCGCTCCCAAGTCATATGTTCCGGCACGTAAACCGCGGTCACAGTCGGGGAACACGCGGCTCCTTCCACGGGGTAGATCTTCAATCCCATCTCCTTAATCCGTTCACGGCAGTAGGCAGCCACCTTCTCGTGACGAGCGATGCAACTCTCCAACCCTTCCTCGAAAATCAGCTCGCAAGCCTTATGCAACTGGGCTGTTCCCTGCCAGTAGGGCGTGTACGGAAAGTACCCGGTTTCGGTTACATTCCGGAAAGGTAACAAAGCCTCGTATCCAGCGTAATTCACCTCCGCCACGATCTTCCAAGCCTCCTCACTCACGGAAAGGAATGACATATTAGCCGGGGCCGAGAGACACTTTTGCGAACCACCCAAGGCGAAATCCACGTGCCAATCGTCCACGTGTATCGGGGTCCCGCCCAGACCGGAAACGATGTCCACGCAAAGCAACGGTACCCCGTGTTTCACTTTCAAATCACCGATTTCCTTGACCGGGTTCGTCGTACCACTAGGCGTTTCGTTCTGCACCATCGTGATCATCTTCGGCTTGAACTCCACGATCGCTTTTTCCACGGCATCAAAGTCATGAATCGTCTCATCATAACCGAAATCCAGCACCCGAATCTCGCATCCCAGCGCCTTGGCCATATCGCCGAATCCCTCACCAAACAACCCGGTAGAAAGCACCAGCACTCGATCGCCCGGTTTCAACGTGCTTTTTAAAGCCGTCCACAACACCAACATACCTTCTCCCGTCTGAATCACCACCCGGTTACGGGTTTCCATCATCTTCTGCAACAATTTTTCCGTATCCTTGTACAAAGCCAGATACTCCGGCTCAAAATCGGCAGACCCGAAATTCGTGGCAGCAACTTTCAAAATCTCCTGGGGAACAGCAACAGGTCCCGGCACTAACGGTATCAGATATTTTTCCATCTCTTTTGAACTAATATTTAATTCTCTTAACTCTTAATCATTTACTTTTCCATTCAACTTATCTCCTAACACAAGGAGACAAGCAAATATTACTCAATTAATTAGCGGTAAAAAACACCTCCCCGTACCTTCAAGTACCGGATTTATTTCCGCCATTCCAAATATAGTAATAATTTCAGATTCTATCACGTTTCCAACTTTTTTCCTACACGAAAATAATCGTTTCACTTACCTATCTTATCCAAGTTGCCTTACGGTTACCAGACTGCTGCCTGCCTGTTAGGCGCTCTCGCCGCCTTATCGCCGCCTAGTCGCCCGCTTATAACCGCCATTTTAACAGGATTTATACAAATATAACACACTCTCTTTTCTTATTTTAATACGCAACATACATTCAATCATAAATAATCGTTATTTTAACTTCCAAACGCATCCAATACAATAGTATATTATTGCCTTTAAAAAAGGACATCCATTTTTAACCTTACCAATACTTCCCCGGGTAAAAATAAATAATTACTTTTGGAAGTTTACAAATTTATCATTAACGATCTCATGCAGAACATTCTGATTATAAACGGAAGTCCCCGGAAAAATGGGAACATCTCGAAAATGTTGGAGGCAATAAAAGAAGAAACTGAAAAACAGGGAGCGAACGTTTCAGTCATCCATGTTCACGATTTACAAATAAAGCCCTGTAACGGGTGCATGAGTTGCCGGAAAAACTTAACTTGTGTTCTCCCGGAAGACGGGGCTCAAGCCACTCTTCAATTAATAAACAAATGTGACGTGCTGGTCGTCGGCTCCCCGTGTTACTGGGGAAACCTACCGGGAGAGTTAAAACTCCTGTTCGACCGCATCGTTTACGGGATGATGGGCGAAAGCCCGAAGGGGATTCCCCTACCGCTACACAAAGGGAAAAAAGCCATCATCGTGAGTACCTGCACGACTCCCTACCCGTTCAATATACTTTTCAACCAAACGAGAGGAACAGTCAAAGCACTAAAGGAAATTCTCAAATGGAGCGGATTCAAGATCGTCGCCACCGTCGAGAGAGGCGGTACGAAAAAATCCCCCTTGCAGGAAAAAGATTTCCGGCTTTGTCGAAAAATCGCCCTGAAAGCCCTGAAATAATTACAATACAAACTAATTAAGAAAAATAAACCATCCGGAAGTTCATCCCTTGTCATAAAAAACAGGACAAAAACCGAACTTATTTTATGCCAATTCGTCATAATAGCTGATAGTGGCAATTACAGGTACGCTTTTTGTATAAAAAACAGTGAAGTGTACTTACAAAACACGTTTGGATTAAATATTAAAATGTATATTTGTACCTTAATTAGAAATTAGTTTTTAAAGAATGAGTGGAGCAGAAAAATTAGTGGAACAAATTATTGAAACGCTGAACAAAAATAAAGGGGTTAATATTGTAAAAATTGATTTGAGAAGAATTGAGAACTGTTTCTGTAGTTTTTTCGTAATATGTCATGGAACTTCCAACACGCACGTGGCCAGTCTTACAGACTTTGTCTACGACGAAGCCAACGAGAAATTGGGAGAAAAACCATTACACGTGGAAGGAGAACAACAAGCCCAGTGGGTGGTGTTGGATTACGGAAATGTGGTTGTACATATATTTCAAAAAGAACAACGAGATTATTATCAAATTGAAGATTTTTGGGCTGACGCGGAAATAACGAATGTAGAAGAAAATTAAAATTAAATATGGCAGAAAATAACAAAAAGGATAGTTTCAACTTCCCCCCTGTCGGTGGGAAAAACAATAAAGGCCCGAAATTCGGCGGCTACTGGTCGTTTATCATCATTGCCGCTTTCATTATCGGGAGTCAATTTTTCAGTATGCCTTCGGATCCGGAACGGATCTCATGGCAGAAGTTTAAAACAGATCTTTTAGCGAAAGGTGAGGTAAAGGATATTTACATCGTCAGAAATGGCGGTAAAGCCGAAATCACCTTGAAACCGGAGAAAGTGGAAACCCACAGCGATCTGGTGGCAAAAGGATTTAATCAGAAAAGTGTAGGTCCACAATACTACGTACCTTTCGGAACGCTGGAGCAATTTGAAAAGAATTTACAAGATGCACAGAAAGAATACCCGGAAGAAGCATCCGACGTATTCATTGACTATAAAGACGATTTCAACTGGTGGGGAGAAGTCATTACATTATTCCTGCCCATCGCTATATTCGTGGGAATCTGGATATTCTTCATGCGCCGCATGAGCAAGGGAGCCGGCGGCGGTGGTGGCGGTGGCGGCATTTTCAATGTCGGGAAATCCAAAGCGAAATTGTTTGACAAAGAATCCAACATAAAGATTACCTTCAAAGATGTTGCCGGGTTAGCCGAGGCCAAACAAGAGGTGGAAGAGATTGTATCTTTCCTCAAATCCCCAGATAAATACACCAAACTGGGAGGTAAAATTCCGAAGGGAGCCTTGCTGGTTGGCCCTCCGGGAACCGGTAAAACCTTGATGGCAAAAGCCATGGCAGGAGAGGCAAACGTGCCGTTCTTCTCCATGTCGGGATCGGACTTCGTCGAAATGTTTGTCGGCGTGGGAGCTTCCCGCGTACGCGACTTGTTCAAACAGGCTAAAGAAAAAGCCCCCTGCATCATCTTTATTGACGAGATCGACGCTATCGGTCGAGCCAGAGGGAAAAACCCGAACATGGGAGCCAACGATGAACGCGAGAACACGTTGAATCAATTATTAACCGAAATGGACGGTTTCGAAACCAATTCGGGAGTAATCATACTGGCTGCCACGAACCGGGCAGACATCTTGGATAGTGCCTTGTTGCGTGCCGGACGTTTCGACCGCCAGATATACGTGGATCTTCCGGAATTAAAAGATCGGGAAGAGATTTTCAAGGTTCACTTGAAACCGTTGAAACTCGCCGAAGACATTGACTACGCCTTTTTGGCAAAACAAACCCCGGGATTCTCCGGTGCGGACATCGCTAACGTGGCAAACGAGGCCGCGCTGATCGCTGCCCGGAAAAATAAATCGGCCGTGGAGAAACAGGATTTCCTGGATTCTATCGACCGTATCGTGGGCGGACTTGAAAACCGCAGCAAAGTCATCAAACCGAGTGAAAAGAAAGCGATTGCTTATCACGAGGCCGGACACGCTACCGTATCGTGGTTACTGCAACACGCTCACCCGCTATTGAAAGTAACCATCGTGCCGCGAGGAAAAGCCTTGGGTGCCGCTTGGTACTTGCCGCAGGAGCGCCAGATTACCACGAAAGACCAATTACTGGATCAGATGTGTTCCGTGCTGGGTGGACGGGCAGCCGAGGAAATCGTGTTTGGGGAAATATCCACGGGTGCGCAAAACGACCTCGAACGTGCCACGAAACAGGCTTACGCCATGGTATCCATCTACGGGATGAGCGACAAGGTGGGAATGTTGAGTTATTATGACTCCACGGGTCAGAGCGATTTCAGCTTTACCAAGCCCTATTCCGAGAAGACTGCAGAGTTGATTGATGCCGAGGTAAAAGATATGGTTTCTGCCGCTTACGAGCGAGCCAAACAGCTATTGAGCGATCATAGGGAACAACACCGACAAGTGGCGGAATTGCTGATCGAACGAGAAGTTATCTTTAGTGATGACTTGGAAAATATTCTCGGGAAACGTCCGTGGACAGAAGAAGAGGAGACACAACAGCCGGAAGAATTGTAACGGCAAGGCGGAAGGATTCCCGACAGGAAAAAACAGTATAAACTTAAAACCGATGACTATGGAAAATTGGGTATCTGTTTTCACAACAACAAGCGAACTCGAAGCAGGGATCGTGAAAGATCTACTGGACGAGGCGGGAATCCCGGCCGTGATTTTGAATCAAAAAGATTCTTCTTACCAAACCTTTGGCGACATCAGCGTGATGGTCAGCCGGGATGACCAGGAAGAAGCCAAGAAAGTTATTAAAGACTATTATGATCGTGAGTAATTTTTTAAAACGAGCAATCAGCGGCTTGCTGTTTGTCGTAGTACTAACAGGGTGTATTTTCATACACCCCATTTGTTTTTATATCCTGTTCTTTATCATCAACATTCTTGGCCTGATGGAATTCAGCCGGATGGCGAAACACATGAACATCCACGTGAACTTGTTCTTCTGCATCCTTTGCGGGAGCGTACTGTTCACCGTGGGATTCTTGCATAATTACATCAATTACAAGGACGGCTATCTCTATTTTTTCCTGTTGACCTTCATCATGTCTATCTGTGAACTCTACCGGAAAAGGGGAAACGGGTTCCAGAACATAGCCTTCTCCTACTACGCCTTGTTGTACATCAGTTTACCTTTCACGTTGCTAATATACCTACCCTACATGACCTCGGGGAAATGGATGCCGGAAATCATCTTTTTCCCGTTCTTGCTCGTGTGGGTTAACGATACCTTCGCTTACCTCTCCGGTTCATTACTCGGGAAACATAAACTTTTCCCCAGAATATCGCCCAAGAAATCATGGGAAGGAGCCATTGGCGGGGGACTGATGACCATTATTGTCGGTTTGTGCGTGTCTCCATATATCGAGGGTTACACGATCCGGGACACGGCCATTATTTCATGTATCGTGGTTGTTTTCGGGATATACGGGGATTTACTGGAATCCCTGTTTAAACGTAGCATCGAGATCAAAGATTCCGGCAACATACTACCGGGACACGGGGGCATTTTGGACAGATTCGATGCAATCATATTCACAATTCCCGCTATTTTTGTTTATATGGAATTCATGTATTAACTTTGCCCGCTGTTTTACTAACGTAACGAAATTAATATGAAGATACATAAAGCAGGTCATATATTATTGTTCAAAGCATTCGTACTCTTTGCTTTCATCAATGTACTCGTGTATGCCTTCATCCCTAATATCATTGTTTTCCGGGCGGTACTGATCGTCAGCGGAATTTTGTACCTCTTGATGGTAAACTTTTTCCGTTTCCCCAACAGGCACATTGTCGTGAAGGATAACACGATCCTCGCCCCTGCCGACGGGAAAATCGTGGTCGTGGAAGAAACCTTCGAACCCGAATACCTGAAAAAACAATGTATACAGGTTTCCATTTTCATGAACATCTTCAATGTTCATATTAACTGGTTTCCTATCAACGGAATAATCAAATTTTTCAAATATCACCAAGGAAGATACATGGCGGCCTACCTGCCCAAGTCTTCCACGGAAAACGAAAGAACAACCATTGCTATCGAGGCAACCAACGGACAAGAAATCGTGATGCGACAGATTGCCGGAGCCATGGCTAAACGTATTGTTTCATACGCTCCGGTCGGGGGTAAAGCCCGCCAGAACGAACATGCCGGATTCATCAAATTCGGTTCCCGGGTAGACTTGTACCTACCGTTAGGAACTAAAATTGACGTGAAACTCGGCCAAAAAGTAACAGGGTCTCAAACCCTTATCGGAACATTTCAAGAACCCGAATCCAAGTAATCATACCGAGGATTCGTAAATCATTATTACTATGTCTGTTCAAAAGAAAGTAAAAAGAGTAACCACCCACGTGTTATCAGAAATGAAACTCAAGGGGGAAAAGATAAGTATGTTAACGGCCTACGATTTCTCGATGGCTCAAATTATTGACAATGCCGGGATCGACGTGATTCTAGTGGGAGACTCCGCCTCTAACGTGATGGCCGGAAACGAAACGACCCTGCCGATCACGCTGGATCAAATGATCTATCACGGGG
>NZ_JBCOSQ010000104.1:0-9463 GCF_040920905.1 Butyricimonas sp. RTP31003st1_G1_RTP31003_210430
CGCCTACATCATAGTCCCTGATTTTCTTTGGCGATCGTGTAAAACAGGGTTGCTCCTGTTTCAATCACTTCGTCTGGAAAGTCATACTGCGGGGAGTGGAGCGGGGCGCAGTTTTCCCCGGAACCCAGACCGAACATGGCTCCTTTATATTGCTGTGTGAATAAGCCGAAGTCTTCGCCCCAGCTGAATGGTGGCTGTAATTCTAAGTATGGTAAATTATTGCGAATAGCCGCACTTTTTACCAGGTTTACGGACTGCGGGTCGTTTTCATTGGCAGAAAACGGTTCCAACCATTCCATCTCGTGTTGCAAGCCGGGAGTACGTTCGCACTCGGTGGCTACCAGATTTTTTAGTTGCTCGGCGTGTTGGTGTAGCAGTTTGTCGGTTTTGGCTCGAAGCGTGGCCCGGATCACACCGTTTCCTGCCGACACGCCGTATGCTTCTTCCCCGACGTGTATTTCTACTATGGTAGAGAGAAAGTAGTTGTCGGATTGCATATCGGTGTTATTCCAGCGTGATAACTCATCAACAATCGTGAGCATGGCGGGAATAGGGCTGATACCTTTCTGTGGTTCAGCGGCGTGTGAGGTTTTTCCCGTGAGCGTGATGGAAACGCTCACCACGGCACACGTGAAACTACCTTCCTTGCAGAGAACGGCGTGCAACGGGTAGCCCGGTATGTTGTGTAGGGCAAATGCCTTGTCGATCTGGTAATAGTCCAACACTTTCGTGTCTAGCACGGCTTTTGAGCCTGTACCGTTCTCTTCTGCCGGTTGGAAAAGTAGCAGTACGCGTCCTTTTGTTAACGGGTGTTCTGACAGCATTCGAGCAAACCGGAGTAGTATGGTGGTGTGGCCGTCGTGGCCGCATTTGTGCGCCACTCCCGGGGTTTGTGAATGGTGGGGTATATCGTCCGGTTCCTGTACAGCGACGGCGTCCATATCTGCCCGGAACAGGACAGTGGGGCCGTCTTCCGAGAAGAAGTATTCAACGAGCAGCCCGTGGCCGCCCACGTGACGAATGACTTTGGTCGGGTGGAATACCTGTAATTTATCCTCGACGAAACGGGCCGTCCGTGCTTCGTGGCCCGAGAGTTCGGGGTGTTGATGCAGTTTGCGGCGTATTTGATAAAAAGTATCTTCTTGCATAGCTTTTCAATTTACACCGCGAAGGTAAAATAATTAATTATTCGTGTGGTTACATTTATTTTCTATCTTTACGTCGAATTATAAAAGAAAGCAGGCATGAAGTTAAATAAGTCGCAAGGGGATTTGTTGAAACGGGTGATCGAGCGATGGGAGGCGGACGGCACGATTGACGTGAGTACGGCGGATCGGTTGAAGGGAAGTTATACGGTGCGTTCTTTCGAGTGGAAGGAGTTGGCGAAGTACTCGTTTTGGATTGCCATCGTGTGCGGGGTGATCGCCGTGGTGTCGGTGTTAGCGGATCATTTGATCATGGATTTGCTTGAAAGATTGTTTCTTTCCTCTTATTCTTTGGCCAGCGGCGTGTTTGCCGTGGGAGCGGCCTTGGTGTATTACTGGGGTTGGCGACGACGGAAACGGATGCCTTACAAGGTTTTCAGTAACGAGACAATTCTTTTTTTGGGTGTGTTGCTGACGGCCGTCTCGGTCGGTTACTTGGGGGCGGCCATGGATAACGGGAGCGGGCATTTTTCATTGCTTTTCCTGCTGGCGGCGGTGATTTATGCCGTGCTGGGCTTTTACTTTTCGTCGGTGCAGGTGTGGGTGTTTGCCTTGTTGTCGCTGGGAGCGTGGTACGGGGCCGAGACAGGGTATCTGAGTGACTGGGGCAATCATTTTCTAGGCCTGAATTACCCGCAGCGTTACGTGGCTTTCGGGGGATTGCTGGTAGCGTGTCGTTTCTTGCTGGCCGGAAAGAAGTGGTTCACGACTTTTGATTACTCTACATACGTGGTGGGAATGCTTTACCTGTTTATCTCGTTGTGGTTTCTTTCCATATTCGGGAATTCGGAAAGCTGGATTCGCTGGTATTCCACGAAACAGGTGGAGTTGTGGGCTTGGAATTTGCTGATCCTTTTCGGTTCGGTAGTGGCTATATTTGTAGGTTTGAAACGGGATGATGCCGTTGCCCGTGGGTTCGGGATCACTTTTTTTCTGTTGGGTATTTACACGTTGTATTTCTCCCTGCTGTGGGATGTCATGCATGCCGGGTTGTTCTTTTTTATACTGGCTGTATCTTTCTGGTTGCTGGGGCGTAAAGCAGAGAGGGTATGGAACTTGGAATTTCTGCGTGACCCGAAGAAACCGAATGATGATATAAATTAAGTTATGGATACACTGGTAAGTTTAGGATATTGGGGGTTGTTTATCGGTTCTTTTCTGGCGTCGACGGTGATCCCGATGAGTGCCGACGTGTTGTTGGTAGGCGTGTTGGCGTTAGGAGGAAACGTGTGGGGATGCTTGGCGATAGCCACGGTAGGTAACTGGCTGGGAGGATTGACCTCGTACTGGATCGGGTGGCTGGGACGCTGGGACTGGATTGAACGCTGGTTCAAGGTGAAACGGGAAAAGCTGGAGCAACAGAAAGGACACGTGGATCGTTACGGTGTTTGGCTTGCTCTTTTCACGTGGTTGCCGATCGTGGGAGATCTGTTTGCCATTGCCCTCGGATTTTATCGTGTCCGTCCGAAGATGTCCGCTTTCTATATGCTCGTGGGGCGTTTTGCCCGCTTTCTGGTGTGGGTGTTGCTGTATATCAAGTACGCTGATCGTTTTATCGAGTGGATCAGTTGATCCGGTGATCGTTACCAGCTACCACTGGAACCACCGCCACCGAATGAACCACCGCCGAATCCACCAAATGACCCGCCACCACTGCTGAATCCTCCGAATCCACCGCTACTGCCGCCACCCATGGGAAAGATGAAGAATCCGCCGCGACCGGAGGTGTGACCGGGTGAGTAACCACCGCCGCCCCGTTTCCGGAATATGAGTGACAGGATGATCACGAAAACAATGAACCCGATCACGATGTCGAAGGGATTGCCTTCATTCTTTTTCTTGTACTCGTCTGCGGTGTATTCGCCTTTTGACAAGTCGATCAGCACGTCTGTGGCTTTGTCAATACCTTTGTAGTAGTTGTCTGCCTGAAAAGCGGGAATGATTTCATTACGGATGATGCGGGAGGCCGTCACGTCCGGAACGACACCTTCCAACCCGTAACCGACGGAAATGGCCACTTCTCCTTTTTCTCTTCCGGATTTGGGTTTAATCAGAATGACGATACCGTTGTCTTTTCCCTTTTGTCCAATACCCCATTTTTCCCCGAGACGGGCAGCGTAGTCGTTGATGTCGTACCCGTTGAGCGAAGGTACGGTGACCACGGCGATTTGGGTGGAGGAGTTATTGTTGAAGTTTACCAGTTTCTTTTCCAGCGCTGCCCGTTCTTGGGTGCTGAATAATCCCGTGAAGTCGTTCACGATGCGTTTCGGGGTCATGGGTTCCGGAATATCCTGAGCATGAACGGAGAGCAGGGTTCCCGCAATGACGGCGAATAATATGAAGAGTCTTTTTATCATTTTGCTATAAGTTACAAATTAGAAAACAGGTTGTTCGTACAAACCTGTGGTATTCCTTTACTGAAAGGAAATTTCGTCGGGAAGTTCGTTCACGTCGTCAGCCTGGTAGGGGAAGTACGCTTTCAGTTGTTCCCCGGCAGAGATGACAGCCTCGCAGATGCCTTCCGTGATCTTGCCTTCCTTGAATTTTGCAACCATGTTTTTCATGATTGAATCCCAGAAGTCCGCAGGTACTTTGGCGTTAATCCCGGCATCTCCCAAGATTGCGGATTTATGGTCCAGTAAGGCCACGTAGATCAGTACCCCGTTTCTTTGCGCCGTTTTGTGCATGTTTAAGTGGGCAAAAACGTCGGCAGCCCGGTCAAGTACGTCTATTTTACTACGGTTTTCGATATGTACCCGGATTTCCCCGGACGTGTCTTTTTCCGCTTGCTTGATAGCGGCTACCATGGCGTCTTTTTGTTGTTGGGTAAAGGCTTTTTCGGGAGACATAAGCTGATGAATTTTAGATTTTAGATTTTAGATTTTAGATTCCAGTCGCACGAGGCCAACGCTTTTTGATTTTCTATTTTTATCTTTTAACTTTTAGTTTTTATCTTTTCAACTACCCCCTCTAACTCCCCCTGTGTAAGGGGGAGCCGGTGGGGGTAGTTGTTTAAAATTTAACTTCCGGAGCTTTTTCTGCACCGGCGGCAGCCTCAAAGTAAGGTTTCGGGAGGAAACCGAACATCCCGGCGATGATGTTTTTGGGGAATGAACGAATGTAGGCGTTATAACCTTTCACTTCCTCGTTGAATTTGCGTCTTTCAACGGCAATTCGGTTTTCTGTTCCTTCTAGTTGGGCTTGCAAGTCACGGAAGTTCTCATTGGCTTTCAAGTCCGGGTATTGCTCGGAGATCGCCATCAAACGGGAGAGGGCAGAGGAAAGTTCGCCTTGCATATTATTGAATTTCTGGATAGTTTGCTCGTCCAGTTGATCAAAGTTTACCCGCATTTGCGTGGCTTTTGCACGGGCCTCCACAACTTGGGTCAACGTGTTCTGTTCATGCTCCGCGTAGCCTTTCACCGTGTTCACGAGGTTCGGGATTAGGTCCAGACGACGTTGGTATTGATTTTCCACGTTCGACCATTGGGAGGATACATTCTCACTCCGGGTTACCATCTGATTGTAACTTCCTTTAAACCACATGAAGATTCCAATCACGATGACGATAATTACTCCTATTACAATATAACTCTTTTTCATGTTTTGCTTTTATTTTAGTGTTACGAGTACAAATATAATGCTTTATTGATTGTCCGCTGCAGAATGAGGATGTTAAGATTTTAGATTTTAAACTTTTATCCTTTAGTTTTTATCTTTTAGTTTTATTTATCACTCGGTCGTAAATGTAGAGCAACAAGGTAGTGCCTAGCCCGATAGCCAGTATTACCATCCATATGTCGGAGGGGGAATACTCGTTCCATAGTAGGTTGGTTAACTCGTGAGGGGTGAGGTTGACTTGTTGGGCTACATGATCGAAATAGGCGTTATTTGACAAACCGTCCGGTAAATGGAGGCCTTTTGCGGCAACAAACTGACGAGTGATCATCACTTTATCCGCCATGTTTTGGTAGACTACACCGGAGATAATTCCGGCAAAAACGTTACCAATGAAGACGGGGATAAAGGAGTAGCCCATGTAGAGAGCCTTTTTGTCGTGTGGGGCAATCCGGCCGATATATTCCGTGATTTTCGGAGATCCGGCCATTTCTCCCAGCGAGAAGATCAATATCGCCACAAGCGTGAACAGCACGTTTTGTGAGAATAGGGTGAGGGCCATTCCGATGGAACAGACGAGGAATCCTGAAATCATGGATTTTAGGGGTTTCATGCGCATGACGATGCTCGACACGATAATCTGGAAAATGATAATGTAGAGGGCATCGAAGTTCGTCACGAATTCTGCATCCATAACTCCCGGGGCCGGACTGTAGTTGGTGCTGATGAAAGGGATATACTTTTCAAAAAAATGGTACAACACGCTCGTGTCTATCCATTGCGAGATAAAGACGGGTAGGGTGAAGAAGAGTTGGTTGTACATGGTCCAGAATCCGGCCACGATGAGCAGGAATACCACGAATTTCAAGTCTTTCACGATACTGAACATATTCCGGAATATATCCCCGAAGGTGCGAGTGAGAGAAGTCTGCTGCACGACTCCCCGGTGGGGTTCCTTGTAAAAAAGAAGTAGCACGAAGTTCAGCGCGATAATACCAGCCGATACATAGAACACGAGGTTGGACGATCCTTTGAACAAAAGGGTGACCATCGGTCCGAAGAAAGCGCCTATGTTAACCATCATGTAGTAGATGCCGAACCCGATGGAGGCTGTTTCATCCGTTGTGGTCTTGGCAATTGTGGCCGAGATGATCGGTTTGAACAGGGCGGCACCCAGAGCCAAATAAAGGTACATGAGGAATACTCCCGTGAACGTGGAGAACATGGGTAGGAGGATGAAGGCGGACGTGTAGATCACGAAAGCGAGAGCCAGTACTTTTTTGTAACCGTAGCGGTCAGCTATGGCCCCGGTCAAGACGGGTAGGAAGTAGAGTATTCCCGTTCCCACACCCATCAGGATTCCTTTTTGACTTTGCGTGAATTCCAGACCACCCATGTCGGATGATCCCGTGAGGTAATTGGCAAAAAGCATGAAGAAACCATACCATGCCCAGCGTTCAAATAATTCAATAGTATTAGCCACCCAAAAGGTGCGGGGAAATTTACGAAACACGCCCATCTTTTACGTTTTTAGTGATTGATTGGCAAATATAACGAATTCGACAGATGAAAGGAAGTAAACGTTCTTTTTTCTGAGAAATAAGCTGTTTAGACAAGGGTTTTTGCAATTATTCCAAGAAATATGGTGTAAACTGAATTATATTAACTATCTTTGTACCGTGAAACATTGTGAGTTCATTTTGATCTTTATCTTCTTTGTATTTTCCGGACATATTCCGTTCGGCTCTTTCCATCGTTGAATTGACCTTTGTAAGCTTTCTTTGTTCAGACAGTTTCTTTGCCCGAGTAGGTTTATATGTACGAATCGAAAATGGCTGGAGGCAATTTTAAACGTAACAATTATTTATTATGACATTTAGAGAATTAGAAATTGCAGAGCCTATTTTAAAGGCTATCTGTGAAAAAGGATATGAAAAGCCCACCCCGATACAAGAGAAGGGTATACCTGTGGCTCTTGGTGGTGGCGATATGCTGGGAATTGCCCAGACCGGAACCGGTAAGACAGCGACGTTCGCTATACCGATCCTGCAACATTTACTGGCCGATCGTTCGGAGGAAAATCGTTCGGAAACACGAGGGAATAAAGGACGTCTCGTGAAAAGACGGGTTATTAAGGCTTTAATCCTGACACCGACCCGGGAATTGGCTATCCAGATCGGAGAGAATATCACGGATTACGGGAAGTACACGGGGATTAGGCATGCGATTATATTCGGCGGAGTGAAACAAGGACCGCAGACGGATCTGTTACAGGCAGGAGTAGATATTCTTGTTGCCACACCGGGACGTTTGCTCGATTTGATTCGGCAGGGATACGTGAATCTTTCATCGATTACGCATTTTGTTCTGGATGAGGCTGACAGGATGCTGGATATGGGATTTATCGCGGATATACGACGTTTGTTACCCATGCTGCCGACAAAGCGGCAGACGCTGTTCTTCTCGGCAACGATGCCTAAGGATATAGTGAATTTGTCGAGAAGTATTCTTTCAAACCCGACGAGGGTGGAGGTAACCCCGGTTTCTTCTGCCGTTGACACGGTGGAACAATGTGTCTATTTCGTGGAGAAACCGGAAAAGAAGAAACTTCTTGTTTCCTTGTTGAAACAAGAGAAAAAGTCGGTGCTTGTTTTTTCACGTACCAAGCATGGGGCGGATAATATATCCCGCTTGTTGAAGAAGTCCGGCATCAAAAGTGAGGCGATTCACGGGGATAAATCACAAGGACAACGCCAGCGAGCTTTGTCGAACTTTAAGGCTGGAGCTATCCGGGTGATGGTGGCCACTGACATCGCGGCGCGAGGAATTGATATTCAGGAGTTGGAGATTGTCATAAATTATGATCTGCCTGATGTGGCTGAAACATACGTACATCGTATCGGGCGCACCGGGCGTGCGGGACATTTCGGTACAGCGGTGACGTTCTGTTCGGAAGAGGAACAGTCTAAAATTCGGGAAATCCAAGTTCTAACTGGCAAGAAAATCAATCGGTTGTCTTTTCAAGCATGATGACTGAACGTATATAAAAAAAGAACGATCTGTATCACAGATCGTTCTTTTTTTATATAGAAATAATAGCTTATTTCACTAGATTCATGGTGTCCGTCGCGATAACCAATTCTTCGTCCGTGGTGATGCTCATCACGATTACTTTGGAATCGGCGGAAGACAGTACTTTGTCTTGTCCACGAACGCCTTTATTGGCGGCTACATCAAAGTGAATACCCATGTATTCCATGTTGGTACATACTTGTTCACGTACTTCACTGTCATTTTCCCCGATACCCCCGGTGAAGACGATCAAATCCGCTCCGTTTAGGGCGGCAGCATAGCTACCCACGTATTTCTTCACGTCATAAGCAAGAATATCAAGGGCGAGGCGAGCCTTGTCGTTTCCGGATTCAGCTGCAGCCTGTAAGTCACGACAATCGGAAGAAACTTCAGATACTCCTTGCAATCCTGATTGTTTATTTACTAGGTCGTTTGCCTGTGCCGCATTTAAACCTTCTTTCTCGCAGATATACAATAATGCTCCCAAGTCAAGGTCTCCCGTACGGGTTCCCATGATCACACCGGCATTGGGAGTGAAACCCATGGAGGTGTCAACGGATTTACCTTTGTTGATGGCGGTTATGGATGAACCATTACCCAAGTGGCAAGTGATGATTTTTTTCTCCTCAATATTCCATCCCAGTATTTTACATGCTTTTTCAGCCACGAACTTGTGAGAGGTTCCGTGGAATCCGTAACGACGGATACGATAATCCTCGTAGTATTTGTACGGGAGCCCGTAGATATATGCTTCTTTCGGAAGAGTTTGGTGGAATGACGTGTCAAATACTGCTACTTGTGGTATACCCGGTAACAGTTTTTCCATGGTCTCGATTCCTTTCAAGTTTGCGGGATTGTGAAGTGGGGCTAACTCGCAGCAAGCGGCGATCTTTTTCTTGGCATCCTCGTCAACACGGGCGCTCTTAGCAAAGAATTCACCTCCATGAGCTACGCGGTGTCCCACGGCATTAATGTCCGTCAAGGCCTTGATTACCCCATGTTTCGGGTCAACCAGAGCTTTCAAGATCAAATCGATCCCGGCTGTATGGTCCGCGATAGGTTCTTCTACCACGTATTTATCTTTTCCTTCCGGTTTGTGAGTGAAACTTCCCACGGGTAAACCGATCTTTTCCACCAATCCTTTAGCGAGTAACGTCGGTTCTCCTGCCATGTCAAGCAATTGATATTTAATAGAGGAGCTACCGCAGTTTAAAACTAATACGTTCATTATAATTTAATTTGAAAATGGTAATACTTGTTGAGTCTATAAAAGTCTATTTTGCCGCTGCCTGATTTACCGTGATGGCAACAAGGTTCACGATGTCGCTCACGGAACAACCTCTTGACAGGTCGTTAATTGGGGCTGCCATACCTTGGAGGACGGGACCCACCGCTTCAATTCCTGCAATACGTTGCACGAGTTTATAGCTGATGTTTCCAACTTCAAGACTCGGGAATATCAACACGTTAGCTTTACCGGCCACGGGACTGCCCGGGGCTTTGCTGGCACCTACCGATGCCACGAGGGCCGCATCAGCTTGCATTTCTCCGTCGATCATCACGTCGGG
>NZ_JBCOSQ010000105.1:0-9208 GCF_040920905.1 Butyricimonas sp. RTP31003st1_G1_RTP31003_210430
TCAATTAAGGTAATTAATCATTCTGGAATTCAAATCGTTATAAAGAATTTACCAACTATTTTTGGCCACATGGCCAATGGAAAGGTGAGTCGAAAGTTTGTAAAGTTCATAAAGTCCATAAGGTTCATAAAGTGACGGGTGTCCTTCGGATAATATTGAACGGCAACTCAGAATTGCCGTTGACAAAGTACCTGCAAGGGTCCAAGGACCTTATAGACTTTATAAACCTTATGAACTTTTGACCCATTACACGATACCCGAAAATCCCATGAACGCCATGGCCAGCAATCCGGCTGTAACCAGTGCGATGGGGGTTCCTTTCATGCCTTGAGGAATGGAGGATAGTTCCAGTTGTTCCCGGATTCCGGCAAAGATGGTTAAAGCTAACCCGAAACCTAATGCAGTTGAGGCTGCAAACACGACGGATTCCAGTAAGTTATAATCTTTTTGAATCACCATGATGGCTACACCAAGTACGGCACAGTTTGTCGTGATCAAGGGTAAGAAAACTCCTAATGCTTGATAAAGTGACGGACTTACCTTCTTCAGAATGATTTCCACCATCTGAACGAGGGCGGCAATGATCAAGATAAACACGATGGTTTGCATGAATCCGATGCCGAACGGGTCAAGTACGGTTTTCTGTACGATAAATGTTACCATGGTGGCCAGAATCATCACGAACGTAACGGCTCCTGTCATTCCGAGTGCCGTGGGTACGCTCTTGGAAACCCCTAGGAACGGGCAGATTCCCAAGAATTGTGCCAACACGATGTTGTTGACAAATACGGCGGCTATAAATATAAAAACGTATTCCATGTTTCTAATTTTAGATTTTAAATTTTAGATTTTAGATTGCTTTTTCAATTTACAATTTACAATCTAAAATTTACAATTAGTTGGTTTTTCTTATTCTGTTGATGAATGCGATCAGGTAACCCAAAGCGATAAACGCTCCCGGAGCCAGAACGAAAACGAGCATTCCGTAATTTTCATTGTAGAGGGTCATGTTGAAGAACTTCCCACTACCCAAAATCTCACGGATAGAACCTAATATCGTTAATGCCATTGCGAAACCAAGGCCGATACCCAAACCGTCCAGCATGGAAGGAATGGCTTTGTTTTTGGATGCGAATGATTCAGCTCGTCCCAGCACGATACAGTTCACCACGATCAACGGAATGAATAATCCCAAAGATTCGTGCAAGCTTGGCAGGTAAGCTGCCATGCACATATCGACCACGGTAACGAATGCAGCGATGATCACGATAAAACCGGGAATCCGGATTTTGTCGGGAATCAGGTTTGCCACGAGCGAGATGGCCAGATTGGATAGTACCAGAACGAAAGCCGTGGCTAAGCCCATCCCCAAGCCGTTAATGGCTGAGGTGGTAACTCCCAGTGTGGGACACATCCCGAGCAGGAGTACGAAGGTCGGATTTTCCTTGAAGAACCCTTTGGTAAAAGTTTGCCAGTTGTTCATATCTTTATTCTTTCATTGATTTTACGTGTTATTTTGCGGATTCTGCCAATGCTTTTGCCGCCCGGTTTACTGCATCCAAGAAAGCTCTGGATGAAATCGTGGCGGCCGTGATGGCATCCACGTTTCCGCCGTCCTTTGAAACCTGAAGTCCTTGCGCACCCGGAGTTTTTCCGGTAATATCACCTTTGGCACCTTTCACGAACCAGGTGTCCATTTTGGAACCCAATCCCGGGGTTTCTTTGTGGCTTAGCACGGAGTAGTTATATATACTTCCGTCTGGGGTGAATCCTACCATAAGTTCAATAAGCCCGCCAAACCCGTTATTTGTGAACGTTTTAATGGCTGTCCCCACGAGTTGCCCGTTTGCTTTAGCCGGATAGAATTCTAATTCCCCTCCATCTGCTTTCACGATCTGTTTTTCCGTCATCGGGTCATTATCAAAAGCGGGAACCACGGCACGAATGGCCTGTACTTGCTTTTCAATTTTTACTTTTTCAATTAATCCGGACGTGAGTGAGTTCACAACTCCCACTGCGGCGGAGGAAACCAGTGTTACCAAAAATAACACCAGTACCATATTCTTAAAGCTTGATTCTAATTTCTTTCCCATCAGTTTAGATTTTAAATTTTAGATTTTAAATTTTAAATTCCATTTGTAAGTAATTTACAATCTACAATTAGTAAATTTAAAATCGTCGGGGTTTACAATATCTGTTTATCAGCGGTGTGAATCCGTTCATGATCAGGATGGCAAAAGACATTCCTTCCGGGTAAGCCCCGAATACACGGATGATTACGGTCAACAGCCCGATACCGACACCGTAAATAAGCATTCCTTTATGTGTCATGGGAGAGGTTACGTAATCCGTGGCCATAAAGATTGCTCCCAACATCAAACCTCCTGTAAAGAGATGGAAAACCGGACCGGCAAATTGTGCCGGATCAGCTAGGTTCAGAATCCCGGAGAACACGATAACCGTGGCGAAAATAGCCACCGGGATGTGCCAACTGATGATCTTTCGGATCAGCATATAGGCGAATCCTAATAAAAGTCCGATAGCGGCGACTTCTCCCAAACTACCCCCCATGTTACCGAGAATCAAGTTACCGGTAGAGAATCCGGCTGAAGAGAGTGCCTCTCCAACGGCTTGTCCGTTCTTAACGGCCTCTTTTACAAGTGCTAGGGGTGTAGCTCCGGTTACTGCATCAGCCGTGGCGAATCCGTTCGGTATGGGCCAAGTGGTCATTTGTACCGGGAACGAGATCAACAGGAAAACACGACCCACGAGAGCCGGGTTGAAAATATTGTTTCCTAATCCTCCGAAACTCATTTTACCGATACCGATGGCAACCAATGCTCCGATGACCACGATCCACAAGGGAAGAGACGAGGGAAGGTTAAATGCCAGCAATACTCCCGTGATGATGGCTGACCCGTCCCATATCGTGGGACGTTGTTTCATGAGGTATTTTTGAATAACGTATTCGAATACAAGGCAGGCAACTACCGAGGTGAGGGTTACCAAAATGGCTCCCAGCCCGAAAAATACGATAGAAAAGATAAACGTCGGTACTAATGCGATAAGTACGCCGTACATATTTTTTTCTATCGAATCCCCGCCGTGAACGTGGGGAGAGGGGGATATGGTGAAATTACTCATATTTTTTTATTTAGTGATTTAGTGGTTTCCGATTCTGTGATTTCCACCCACGAGTCAACGCTTGTTAATCATTAAATCATTTAATCGGCAATCTCTGAATCGATTCATTCTAAATTAATTTTTTATTTTTTTCTCGACCGGATCATTTGACCTGTTCTGGCTTTCCCCAGACGGATCACGTCAAGCAACGGACGGTTTGCCGGACAGGTAAAACTACATGAACCACATTCGATACAGTCCATGATCTTTTCTGATTCCAGCATTTCCAGCTTGTTGTGTTCTCCAAGTAACATCAAATAATAGGGTTCCAATCCCATAGGACACACGCTAACACATTTCGAACAGCGGATACAGTTCCGATATTCTTTACGGGCAGATTCTTCCTGACGCATAAGCAGGATGCCACTCGTGCCTTTCGTGACGGGAATGTTCGTGTTGGTCAGGGCTTTTCCCATCATGGGGCCTCCTCCAATCACTTTACCCGTGTCTTCAGGCAATCCCCCGGCAGCCTCAATCAGTTGTGAGATCGGGGTCCCGATGCGGCAAAGGTAATTACCCGGTTCTTTTAATGATTTTCCGGTAACCGAGACTACCCGTTCGAACAGGGGTTTATGTTTCATGACAGCTTCGTACACGGCATACACGGTCCCCACGTTCTGCACCACGGCCCCGACAGCAATGGGTAGTCCGCCCGATGGAACGAATTTTCCGGTGGTGGCTTGTATCAATTGTTTCTCACCTCCTTGCGGGTATTGTATCTTTAACGGGCATATCTCGATTCCGTCCGCCAGTCTGGCTAGTTTATCCAGTTCTTCAATGGCGTCTCGTTTATTGTTTTCGATTCCCACGATCGTGCGTTTCACGCCGAGGGCTTTCATGATAAGTTGTATACCAATGATCAACTCTTTCCCGTGTTCCAGCATCAAGCGATGGTCTGCCGTGAGGTAAGGCTCACATTCCACACCGTTGATGATAAGTACCTCGGCAGTACTTCCGGGAGGAGGCGATAGTTTTACCTGTGTCGGGAAGGTGGCACCACCCATACCGACGATTCCTGCTGCACTGATAGCTGCCAGAATCTCTTCTTTCGTGAATGTGCTAGGTTGTTTGTTGATGGGATCTTTTAGAATATTTTCATCCCATTCGTCACCTTCAACTTTAATGGTTACAGCCGGGCGGGGGTAACCGCTGGCGTCGATCACCGGATCAAGTGACATAATGGTTCCGGATACGGAACTATGAATATTTGCCGATATAAAGCCGGCAGCCTGACCGATGATTTGTCCTACTTTTACTTGATCTCCTTTTTTCACCGTGGGAACGGCAGGAGCCCCGATATGTTGTGATAAGGGTATGGTTACTTGTTCGGGGAGGGGAAGGGTGATAATTTCCCCTTGTGCTGATAATTTATTTTCTGGTGGGTGAACTCCCCCAATTTTAAATGTCTTAAGCACGGTGTATTAGTTTTAGGTTTTAAATTGAATGATTCTGTGATTTCGTGATTTTAAATCCTATTGATTAAGTGATTTAATGATTTTCGATTAAGTGATTTTAATCACCCAATCATTGAATCGGCAATCACTAAATTTGTTCGTTTTTCGCTTCTACTTCAGTTGGTTCGGTGATTTTCCGGGGAGGAAAATTAACTTCGTGGATCGCGTGTGTCGGGCAAGCACTGACACATTTCCGGCAAAGTTTACATTTTCGGAAATCAATGTATGCCAAGTTGTTCTCTAGGGTGATGGCCTCAAAAGGACATTCTTTCACGCATTTTCCACATCCGATGCAGGCTGCTGTACAAGCTTTGCGAGCAATGTTCCCCTTGTCTTTGTTCACGCAGCAAACAAAAACTCGCCGATCTTTCACTCCTTTGTTTCGTAACTCGATGATGTTTCTCGGACAGGCCTTCACGCAGGCTCCACACGCCACGCACTTCTCCTCGGAAACGACCGGGAGACCGTTCTCGTCCATATGAATGGCATCGAACGGACAGGCTGTTACGCAATCCCCACATCCCAGGCAACCGAAGGTACAATCGGTTTCACCCCGGTAAAGGGAATGTTCGATGGCGCATGATTTGTAACCGTCATATTGACTGGTACGTTGACGATGGTCACACGTGCCGTTACATCTTACCACCGCAATTTGCGGGGTTTGTGCCGTTACTTCCATGCCCAGGGCGGCGGCAACTTTCGTCATGGTTTCCGCACCTCCAACCGGACAAAACAGTCCATCCAAAGAAGTAGCCTTTACCGTGGCTTCCGCAAATCCCCTACACCCGGGCTTGCCACATCCTCCGCAATTTGCTCCCGGTAGGATGCTTTCCACGGTATCAATTCTAGGGTCTTCCTCGACCTTGAATTTTTGTGCGACAAAATAGAGAATCACGGCAGACGCAATCCCAATAGCGCACAAAGAAATAATGGTGTAAATAATGGTAGTAGTCATCATAAAGGTGTTTGTTTTGTCTCCTCTAGTTTGTTATAACGCCCGTAAAGTTATTATTTTTTTTCTAGGTTATGCTATTTTAACCTTGAATTTTATTTTTTGGGCAAACTTGTTTCTTAGTAAATACAGGCAAATAAAGTAGGCTGATATTGCAATTAGGGATAATGTAGCGGCCATAACTTCACTGACTCCGGCAAGGATAAGCAAGGTCAAAATAACGATAATTAAAACGGAAGGAACAATGTATGCCAATAGCACGGAAAGCATGGCATTTTGAGTACTGGCACTGACGATTACTTTGTCTCCTATTTTGACGTCTTCATTCGGTTTTTCTGCCGTGATGCTCTTTAAAGCCATTTCCGACATACCACAAGCTCCTTTGGCATGACATCCCGCACAGGCTGTTTGGCTTTGTATGGTCACTATAATAAAGGTATCGGCTACCTGTGTCACGATTCCATCATGTTCTATTGTATTTTTTGCCATAATATGATTCTTAGAATAGAGCAAATATAATGATAAAATAAAAACCATCCTGCAGCGAGGATGGTTTTCATTTTTTATTTTTTACGCATAAAAATTTGAATCGGTACACCCGTGAACTTCCAGTGTTCCCGGATTTTGTTTTCCAGAAAACGCTTGTAAGGTTCTTTCACGTATTGCGGTAAGTTGCAATAGAATGCGAAAGTTGGGGTTTTCGATGGTAGTTGTGTCACGTATTTTATGCGGATATATTTTCCTTTCAAGCTGGGGGGAGGGAAGTTTTCGATCTCTTCCAGCATGATACGGTTCAGTTCGGATGTTTTCAGTTTTTGTTTCCGGTTTTCGTAGGTCTGGATGGCTGATTCAAGCGCTTTCAACAGACGTTGTTTCGTGAGAGCCGAGGTGAAAATGATCTCCACGTCGTTGAAGGGGGCCATTTTTGCCCGCAGTTCTTTCTCGAAATTGATTGTCGTTTTGTTATCTTTCTCGATCAGGTCCCACTTGTTCACGAGGACTACCACGCCTTTCTGGTTACGCTCGATGAGGTGGAATATGTTCAAGTCCTGAGATTCCATTCCCCGGGTTGCATCAATCAGTAGCATACACACGTCACTGTCTTCGATGGCACGCACGGAACGCATCACGGAATAGAATTCCACGTCTTCATTGACTTTCGCTTTCTTGCGTAATCCCGCGGTGTCCACCAACAAGAAGTCGTGTCCGAAACGATTATAGCGGGTGGTGATCGTGTCACGAGTTGTTCCGGCAATATCGGTTACGATATTACGTTCTTCCCCGATAAGGGCGTTGATCGTGGAGGATTTTCCCACGTTAGGGCGTCCCACGATAGCGATCTTGGGAAGTTCTTCCATGTCTTCGAGCGGGTCGGTGGTGAAGTGTGATACCAGCTTGTCAAGTAGTTCTCCTGTTCCCGAACCGTTGATGGATGCTATGGGGAAAATCTCTTCTCCGACTCCCAGTTTATAGAATTCGTGGACATCGTAGAGACGTTCTCCATTGTCCACCTTGTTTGCCACGAGGTAAATGGGTTTGTTGACTTTCCGGAGCATACGGGCGAAACTGTGGTCCAGATCGGTAATACCGAGTTCCACGTCGCAGACGAACAGGATCACGTCGGCCTCGTCCATAGCGAGTAATACCTGTTTGTTGATCTCCTCCTCGAAGATGTCCGAACTGTTGGAAACGTATCCTCCGGTGTCAATCACCGAGAATTCTTTGCCGTTCCATTCTGATTTTCCGTAATTCCGGTCACGGGTCACCCCGCTTTCCTCGTTTACGATGGCTTTCCGGCCACCGACTAAACGATTGAAAAGTGTTGATTTTCCCACGTTGGGACGTCCTACTATTGCAACAATATTACTCATTGGAAAGATAAAAGTTAAAAGATAAAAACTAAAAGATTAAAGTTGTTTGTAACCGAAGCGTTTCAGGTCGTTTTCCTTGTTCCGCCAGTCTTTGAGGACTTTGACGTACAGGT
This sequence comes from Butyricimonas sp. RTP31003st1_G1_RTP31003_210430, assembly GCF_040920905.1. Classification (NCBI taxonomy): domain Bacteria; kingdom Pseudomonadati; phylum Bacteroidota; class Bacteroidia; order Bacteroidales; family Odoribacteraceae; genus Butyricimonas; species Butyricimonas sp. RTP31003st1_G1_RTP31003_210430. The sequence continues at coordinate 7,574 of NZ_JBCOSQ010000105.1, forward strand.
TCAGGAATACTTTTTTCCCGAAGAAGGCTTCGATGTCAACACGGGCTTCCGTTCCGACTTTTTTCAATGCGGCACCCTGATGCCCGATAATGATACCTTTCTGGGAATCCCGTTCCACGTTGATCACGGCCATGATGTTGATACGTTTGGTTTCTTCCTTGAATTCTTCCACGACAACCTCGACAGAATAAGGAATTTCTTTATCGTAGTTCAACAAAATCTTTTCCCGGATAATTTCGGTTACGAAAAAGCGTGCCGGCATATCGGTCATTTCTTCTTTGTCGAAATAAGGTTCTCCCACGGGTAACAATTCCAGAATGCGCTTGTATAAATTGTCCACGTTGAAATTCTCAGTAGCCGAGATCGGGAATATTTCAGCTCGCGGGATGATCTCTTTCCACTTGTCGAACAGGGCATCCAGTTTATCCGGGGTGGTCAGGTCAATTTTGTTCAACACCAGAAGGATGGGAACCTCGCTTTGTTTCACTTTCTCGATAAAGTCCGCGTTCTTTTCGATATTCTCCACCACGTCGGTGACATAGAGGATGATGTCGGCATCGATAATGGCGCTTTTCGAGAAATCAAGCATATATTCCTGCATCTTGTAACTGGGTTTCACGACCCCCGGGGTATCGGAAAATACGATCTGAAAATCCTCCCCGTTCACGATTCCCTTGATCCGGTGACGTGTGGTTTGGGATTTGGACGTGATAATCGATAATTTCTCCCCGACTAGTCGATTCATCAAGGTTGATTTTCCCACGTTGGGGTTTCCTAAGATATTGACAAAACCTGCTCTGTGCTCCATTTATTTAAAAATTAATTGGGCACAAAGGTACGATAACTAATTGAAAATTGAAAGCCTAAACGAAAATGTGCGGGTCTATTTTTTGTTTTGCTTGTAGACATAAGCGATTTTCTCGCTGTCCGCCGGGTTCGTTTTGCTCGTTTTACTGGTCCATGCTCCGGTCTGGTCGTAAGTATATTGGTAATTAGGATTGATCGGGTTGCCGAATTCGTCGTAGGTTAGTGTCATGTTACTTGTTATTTTTTCATTTTGCAGATTTTCCTTCACGTAGGAAATGCTTACAAGGTAGCCGAATGGATCATACGTGTAAAGGGTGACTTGTTTCGTGGCGGGATGGTCGGTATCCGGTCTAGTGTTTATCCATGTTTTACCGGAGAGACGGCCTTGAGTGTCGTAAGTGTAGTCTGTTTGAGCGCAAATCAGCCCGTTCCGGTATTCTTGTGTCCGGTTGACCTGTCCTCGGTGATTGTAATAGTCAATAACGTTTTGCCCGTGGTTCCACTTGGTTGTTTTCATGACGGGACGGGAGATCGTGTCATACTGATAATTGATCAGGCATACGGTTGCTTTTGCGAGGGAATCAATGGTTTCTTCTTCGTAGCATTTACCGAGGTCATTATACCTGAATGTTGTGACAATCAAGTTCAACGGGGTGGTGGTAGTGGAATCTTTTTGCAGTCGTGTACTTTGAATGATCCGTGTTAAAAGTCCTTGAGGGGAGTACTGGTATGTAGTGATTGTGAGTGAGTCATTGTGAATTCTGGTCTCCCGGGCGATGTTAGTCCCGGAGTAATAACGAGTGATCGTGGGGGATATATAAGTTATCG
>NZ_JBCOSQ010000106.1:0-3512 GCF_040920905.1 Butyricimonas sp. RTP31003st1_G1_RTP31003_210430
GAAGCAATACTACCTAATGCCAGACCTGCTGCAACAGGCAATCCATGTCCTAAACTACCGGACGAAACCTCTACACCATTCAAATGATGACTCACATGTGAAAAATAAACGGTTCCATCTTGCCCGTATCCTTCCAAAAGTTCATCCAACGACAAAAAGCCCCTCAACCCCAATGTTGCATACAACGATGCACAACAATGACCTTTGCTCAACACAAACCGATCTCGGTTAGGCGAATCAACCGTTTCTGGTGTCACATGAATAATACCTGAATACAAAACAGCCAATATATCACTCATCGAAAGTGCACCACCAGAATGTGAGGAATTAGCATTATGCGCAAGCTGCAAAGACATCCTACGAATATCCTTTGCAAAATCTTCACATTTACCTATATCCATATTTATAATATTTTAAATAATAATCAATTGTTTCCTCTAAATGTCGTTCAAAATCAGAAGTATCAATCTTATACATATTGTCGGCCAAACGCTTTGTATCACCCACCATGTACATACATTGCCCCGGTCTGTATGGAAGAGCTCCAAAATTCAATTTAAATAATGGATTTATTTTATCTTTAATTTTTATCACTAAATCTTTCAATGATATTAAATTATCCGAACAGATATTATAAATACCTGATTTGCCAATCACATTCAAAACACTGGCAATAGACTTAGCCACTTCTTCAACGTATAAATAAGCTAACCGCTGCTCTCCCGGAGTCAAATCCATCTCAGAAGACGAACATATATTTTTAATCAATGATGGAATCAACCAATTGTCAGCCTCCATGGGTCCAAAACAAGGAAAAACCCTAAACCAATACCATTCAATACCATTCAATTCACAAAAAGTCCGCATCAACACAAATGAAGCATTTTTAACCGCTCCGTATGCAGAGTTTGGATGGACATGATAAGTTTCGTCAATTTTATTTTCAAATGCTCCATATTCAGCCTGCGAACCAATTCCTATAAATTTTTTCGTATTACATATTGTTGCAATATTTAACAACATTTGTTGCATCACTATATTACGGAGCTGCTCATCCCAGTTCGTCCTTTGACTAGCACCAACTCCATTCCAAGCCAAATTAAATATAACATCAGGTTGAAACGCTATGACCTCCCCTTCCCAATCACTTTCAATATTGACCCACGTCACAGAATCTTTAATATCTGCAACACGATATAAATCGGAAAATTCACGTTTTAAAGAAAGAACCTTATGTTTCTGTTCCACTAAAATGTGTAACAAATACGATCCTATAAAACCAGACGCTCCAGTAATAAATATTTTCATTTTGCTACATATTCATTGATTTGCTCAACACACAAATCATATCCATTCATTATTTTATATTTCCTATACCAGTCCACAGTCAAGGCAACCGTCTCCTCGATATTCATTCGCGGTTCCCAACCGAGCTTAAATTTAGCCTTACTAATATCCAACATTAACAATTTAGCCTCATGCAAAACATGCGGATCAGATAAATCTTTCAACATACCCTTACCATAACTGGCAACCACTCTAGTTGCAATATCCCAAACAGTTGATATAGATTCCGTCTTAGGTCCAAAATTCCACCCCTCACAATACCGAGTTGGTTCATTCCACATTCTTTGAGCCAACATCATGTAACCACCGAGTGGCTCAAGCACATGCTGCCATGGACGAATAGATTGAGGGCTACGAATAATAATAGGACGATCGTCCTCCAAAGCTCTTATACAATCTGGTATAATTCTATCCAAGGCCCAATCGCCACCACCAATAACATTACCAGCACGTACACTGGCTATCGATTTTCCATGTTTTTCAAATTGTTCTGGATTAAAAAAAGAACGCCGCCAAGATGCGATCATTATCTCCGCAGCCCCTTTGCTACTAGAATAAGGATCATACCCTCCCATCGCCTCATTTTCACGATAGCCCCAGATTTGTTCTTTATTTTCATAACACTTATCTGTAGTTATCATCACTCCGACCTTAACACTAGGAGTCGCACGGATAGCTTCCATCACATGAATAGAACCCATAACATTAACCTCATACGTTTCTACGGGAATTTCATAACTTAACCTTACAAGAGGCTGTGCCGCAAGGTGAAAAACAATTTCAGGTTGATATTGATGAAAAATAGTTTTCATCAATTCACCATCACGAATATCAGCCCTTAAATCGGCTTCCATTTTTTTTCCAACTCCAGAAAGTACAAAATTATCTCGCTCTGACAACGGATCTTTAGCCACACCTATCACTTCTGCACCCAATTCATGCAACCAAATAGAAAGCCACGAACCTTTAAAACCGGTATGCCCTGTAATAAGCACACGCTTACCTTTATAAAAATTATCAAATATATCAATATCCATAATTTACCAAACCTTCCAAGGAGCCTCTCCTTTATCCCACAATTCATTAAGATCCCTATTATCTTTTAGCACATCCATCGGTCTCCAAAATCCAGTATGCTTATAAGCAAACATTCCGCCTTTTTTTGCAATTTGCTCTAATGGTTCTTTTTCAAAACTAATAAAATCCTGATCATCAGGTATATATTCAAACACTTCAGGTTCACAAACAAAATATCCTGCATTTATCCAATTACCATCACCTTTAGGTTTTTCTTGAAAAGATCTGACCCGATTAGAAGTTTTATCAATATCTAGTGCTCCAAATTTACCAGTAGGCATATAGGCTGTCAAAGTTAAGATCGCTCCATTATTTTCATGTTGTACAATAACATCTGCAATATTAATATCTGATACACCATCGCCATATGTTAACAGAAATCGCTCATTTCCTATATATTTTTGAATTCGTTTTATTCGACTACCTGTCATTGTGTGCAAACCAGTGTCGATCATTGTAACTCTCCAATTCTCGGAATGATTATCCAAAATTTCAGTACTATTATCAGACAGATTTACAGTCATATCACAATTATGACAAAAATAATTTGCAAAATACTCCTTAATGATATATTGTTTATAGCCACAACAAATAATAAAATCGTTAATACCATAATGACTATAGGTTTTCATGATATGCCATAAAATAGGTTTCCCTCCTATTTCGACCATCGGCTTAGGAAGCAAATTTGTAACTTCACTTAATCGTGTTCCAAAACCCCCAGCTAAAATTACAGCTTTCATATTACAAACTCCAATATTTTAATTTATTAATTTTTCCTCGATACATTCCCTTCACATCCACCAACACCGCATTATCATAAGTCAACGACTTGAAATACTTCTCGTTCAAATCCTTGTAAGCATCATGTGAAACAGCCACGATCACAGCATCATAATTATTCCTCGGCTTCTCGATCAACCCGAAACCATACATCTGTTTCACCTCTTCTGAATCTGCATGAGCATCAACCACGTCAACATCAACCCCGAAATCCTTTAATTCGTTGATAATATCAACCACCTTCGAGTTACGAATATCTGCCACGTTTTCCTTGAAAGTCATACCCATCACGAGCACTCTAGCCC
>NZ_JBCOSQ010000106.1:3665-9257 GCF_040920905.1 Butyricimonas sp. RTP31003st1_G1_RTP31003_210430
CTCCTATACAATGTCCCCCTACCAATCCCGGGTAGAATTTCAAGAAATTCCATTTCGTCCCGGCAGCTTCCAACACGTCATACGTGTTGATACCGATTCGACTGAAAATAATCGACAACTCGTTCATCAAGGCGATATTCACGTCCCGTTGCGTGTTCTCGATAATCTTAGCTGCCTCGGCAACCTTAATATTCGGGGCTCGATGGACTCCCGGTTTAACCACGAGCTCGTAAACTTTGGCGATGACATCTAACGCCTCCCCGTCACAGCCCGACACTATTTTTATCGTGTTAGGTAACGTGTGAACCTTCTCCCCGGGGTTGATTCGTTCCGGTGAATAACCAATTTTAAAATCAACTCCCGCTTTCAAGCCGGAAATCTCTTCCAGGATCGGCAAGCAATCCTCCTCCGTGCAACCGGGGTAAACCGTTGACTCGTAAACCACGTAATCTCCCCTTTTCAAAGCGTGAGCGACCGAACGTGTCGCGCTTAACAACGGGGTCAAGTCCGGTTGGTTATGTCGATCTATCGGGGTCGGTACGGCCACGATAAAGAATGAAGCCTCCCGTAACTCGTCAATAGAGGAGGTAAATTTTATATCAGCCTCTTCAAAAGCGGCATGATCCAGCTCTTTACAGGGATCTATCCCCTGTCGCATCTTCGCTAGACGCTCCTCGTTAATATCAAAACCGATAACAGAGATTTTCTTGGCAAACTCTAACGCGATGGGCAAACCCACGTAACCCAAACCGACAAGCGCCAGCTTGGCCTCTTTATTCACTAGTTTATTATACATGACAATTGAAAATGGAATGTTGAAAATTGAAAACGAGAGAATGTTATCTCGTCCAACCGAAAGGATGTTTCACGAGAGGTAATTTAGCCAGCGGGTGATAATCACCTTTCAAACCTATCGGTTCCGCATTACGGATATGATGAACGATATTTATACAATTACGAACCTCGTCCAAACCGAAACCTTCACCGGAAAGAACGTGCTTGTAACTTTCCGTGTGCAACTCCGTGAAACCGTTACTGAACTCGAATTCCTCTCCCTCGATACGGATGGAACGATACGTGCGCTTTTCTCCCTCCACGGCATTCTCCGGCAGGTTATCGGCATTTATGCTCAAGAAATAACGAACACGAGCTCGTTCTAGCTCCAAATACCCGGCTACACGGTCATGGCTCTTCACGTGAACGATATTCTCCTTCACCCCACCGAAAACCCAGGTCAACATGTCGTAAAAATGAACACCGATATTCGTTGCCACGCCTCCACTCTTGCGCTCGTCTCCTTTCCAGCTCGTGTAATACCAGCTACCGCGAGAAGTGATATAAGTCAGATCCACGTCGTAAACTTTATCTTTCGGACCCTCGTCTATTCGTTTTTTCAAGGCCTTGATCGAGTCATGCAAGCGAAGTTGAAGGATATTGTTCACCTTGTGCCCAGTTTCCCGTTCCACCTCGGCCAAAGCATCGATATTCCACGGGTTCAACACCAGCGGTTTCTCGCAGATCACGTCAGCCCCCAAGCGTAATCCGTAACGGATATGAGCGTCATGCAGGTAGTTAGGAGTACAGATAGAAACTATGTCCACCCGGTTATCGCCTCCTTTAATCCGGGAACAATAACGATCGAACAATTCCATCTCCGTGAAAAAGGACGCTTCAGGAAAGAAACTATCCATGATTCCCACGCTATCAAACTTGTCGTAAGCCGCGACCAAACGATTACCCGTGTCTTTTATGGCACGTAAATGACGGGGAGCGATGTAACCGGCAACCCCGATCAAAGCAAAATTCTTCATGATATATTTAACGATTTCAATTATAATTCAAAACCTTTACCCTTCAATTCCCACATCCCCAATATCTCGAAACAAAAAGTTTCTCTACCCGCTATTCCGGTATTTTCTATAGAAATAATAATACTACTCAAAATCTCCTTCTCTTCTTTCATCCATCTCTCCAAAAGTATCGTATCTTCTGACAAATTTTTAAAGCATCTCTCCGTCCGTAACCACTGCCATACTTGCTTTTGTTTCTGATTATCGTAATCTCCAGCAATCCCTTCCGCCATCTCCAAACACCACTCCTCCCCCGTAAAATAGTACCAATTACAAAGCAATCGACACACGTTAGGAGTTCTACCCGGTATCACGATCTCCCCTTTTTCATCCACGGTCAATATCCGATAAGCCACATCCAACGCCTCATTCAAAAGATCCATATCCGAATATGTCTGATAAGCATCCATCAAATCAGCCACATATCCTATCCTTTCATCCAACTCGATAGAAGTATCTTTCATTGCCTTCGACAATTCCTTGGCTATTTCACGTAACCGCTCATGAATTTCCTGCAATGTTCCATACTCCCGTTCCAAAGTGGGAGAAACCCGTACCATCGCGTACACGGACAAATAACCATGTAGCAAATGAGATAATGACATTGCAGAACAATCCCTTACTCGTACATCCCGAATGGACATGTACAAGTCATGAAAAAAATCATTCTTCATTCTTCTATTCTATCTTTTCCAGAAAACTACCAGGAATATACGCTGTAGCTAAAGACACGACCCCTTCCAGCCTTACGACCACTCTTTTATGACCTTTCACCCGGATCAATTCACCCTCGATCCCGGCAAAATCCCCTTTTATGACACGTACTTTATCGCCTTTTTTCAGATTCTCGTTCACCACCTCCACCATTTCTTTGGAGAAGTCAAGCAAGAACATAAAATCATTCATCTGTTTATCGGGAACAATCAAAAAGTTACCCGTTTCCCGATCCCTCAAATAACGCATGTCAAAAGCATACTCTTGAATCAATGACATGCAAGATTTAAAGGTCGTATGAATAAATACCAGATTAGGAATAACCGGTACTTCAATTAATTTATCAACACCATGAATTTTTCGTGCAATTTGTTGGAACGGAATGAAATTCTCGATCCCCATGCTATCCAAACGCTGTTTTATCTTTTTCTCCTGACGACAAGTATTTGCAACATACCAATGTAGCTCGTTATCGGACAATTTAAGCATTACATAATTTTTATTCATTCATTCCAGGACAAAGCTGCGCCTCCTGATCATCCACGGAGTGATCTTTGCCCGAAGAATTAAATAAGACGCTCTTTTCCTAAACGTCCGCCTCTTAAACAGAGAGGACCATATTAGACAAATGAACGAGGCAAATGTAGTTCATAAAGAATTTCAATGCAAATTTTCAAATACATTTTTCCTCTAAACTTAATAAATGCCTGAGTTTCAATACCCCTTACATCTCTTCGATATACTATCGATGAACACATGCTCTATAGGAACGAATGGATAACGACAACATACACACTATATGTATTTCCAAGACAAACGAAAATATGGTTTTGTATTTTTAAAAGAAAATAGAAAGCCCGTAGACTAAAATTCATTACCTTTGCCCCCTGCAAATAAAATCAGGAATGAAGGTAAAGAAATTTTATATCGAAACTTACGGTTGCCAAATGAACGTAGCAGACAGTGAAGTGGTTGCAGCCATCTTGGAAGACAAAGGATACCAACGGACGCAAGAAAAAAGTGAAGCAGACGTGATTCTGGTGAACACCTGTTCCGTACGTGAAAATGCGGAACAACGGGTTCGCGGACGGGTACAAGGATTTTCCGAGGTAAAGAAAAAGAACCCACACGTGCTGGTCGCCATCATGGGATGTATGGCAGAACGTTTGGGAGAGGCTCTTTTTGAACAGGAGAAGAACGTGAACATCGTGGTTGGTCCCGATGCGTACATGGATCTCCCGCTCTTGGTTGAGAAAGCCGAGAAAGGCGAGAAAGCCATCAACATTGAACTCTCTACCACGGAAACCTACAAGGACATCTGCCCTTCCCGAATTGACGAAACAGCCATATCCGGATTCGTTTCCATCATGAGGGGATGTAATAATTTCTGTACCTATTGCATCGTTCCGTACACCCGAGGACGCGAGCGTAGCCGAAGTCCCAGAAGTATTGTCAATGAAGTTCTAGACCTTCAATCCAAAGGTTACAAGGAAGTGACACTACTCGGTCAGAATGTAAATTCCTACCTCTGGCGGGGAGATAATCAGGAAGTGAATTTCCCGGCATTACTCGCCATGGTTGCCCAAACGGTACCCAACATGCGTATCCGTTTCGCCACGTCACACCCAAAAGATATGAATGATGACATTCTACGTGCGATAGCCACCCATTCCAATATTTGCAAACACATCCATCTACCCTTCCAATCTGGGAGTAATTCCGTACTGAAAGATATGAACCGAAAATATACCCGTGAATGGTATCTTGACCGGATTCATGCCATCCGGGAGATCGTCCCCGATTGTGGAATTTCCACGGACGTGTTCGTCGGGTTCCACAATGAAAGCGAGGATGATTATCAGCAGACTCTTGCCTTGATGAAAGAGGTGATGTTCGACTCCGCTTTCATGTTCAAATACTCGGAACGTCCGGGTACCGTGGCTTCTCGCAACTTGCCGGATAACGTGGACGAGGAAGTAAAAGGACGTCGTTTGCAGGAACTCATTGATATGCAGGTGGAGATTTCTCACCAAAGCAACTTGAAAGACGTGGGCAAAGTATTCGAGGTACTCGTAGAAGGGGTTTCCAAGAAGAAATCGGATGAACTTTTCGGTCGCAGCAGCCAGAATAAGGTGATCGTCTTCCCGGATAACGGAGCTAAAGTCGGAGAACTCGTTCAGGTTCGTGTCACGGAATGTACCCCTGCAACCCTTATCGGTGAAGCAATAAATCAATAACCCTAATCGAAAATACTCAATTTTCAATTAACATGTCTCGTAAACTCCTCAATGAAGAACTGAACCGACTCACCACGGAAGAGTATAAAGACGCTGAAAAACTCCCGATCGTGGTCGTACTGGATAACGTGCGCAGCTTGAATAACATTGGTTCCGTGTTTCGCACATCCGATGCCTTCCGGCTTTCCAAGATATATCTTTGTGGTATCACGGCAACACCACCCCATCGGGAAATACACAAAACAGCCCTCGGTGCAGAAGAAAGCGTGGACTGGGAATATTTCGAAGAAACCACCGATGCGGTTCAGGCATTGAAAAATGAGGGGTACACGATTCTATCCGTGGAACAAGTGGAGAACAGTATTTCCCTAGAACAATTTACCATCGAAAGCGGACGAAAATATGCTTTCATTTTCGGAAACGAGGTAAAAGGCGTACAGCAGGAAGTGGTTGATCTTTCGGATGACTGTATCGAGATCCCCCAGTTCGGGACCAAACATTCATTCAACATATCCGTCACCGCCGGAATCGTACTATGGCAGGTTATCCATCCGCTATTTTATAAACAACTGAAATAAGTCATAACGTTTATAAGGTTCATAAGGTTTATAAGGTTTATAAAGTCTTGTTTTATACATACCAACTACCCTCTCCGACTGCTCTCCACACAGGGGAATGACTGACTATCAAGTGGTTTACACACTTACATAAAAGAGTAATGTGGCCAAAAATAGTTGGTAACATTTTTCCAATTAAAGCTTATCTTTGAATAGTAAAGTCGAAGAGGAAAC
>NZ_JBCOSQ010000107.1:0-9174 GCF_040920905.1 Butyricimonas sp. RTP31003st1_G1_RTP31003_210430
GTATGAGGTGGGAATGGAAAACCTGACAAACTTGTTGGAGGCTCAGGCCCAATGGCAACAGGCTTGGAGCGAATGGGTGGACGCGAAGGCCGCTTTGAAGTTGTGTGAATCGGAATACTTGAAGGCGATAGGAAAACTCGAATAATTTTAGATTTTAAATTTGGAACTTATATATGAATTTACAGTAAACCAACTCCCTCCCCCCTTCGGGGTACTCCCTCTATAAACAGAGGGAGAGTTGAAATACTCCCTGTTTTTGGGAAGAGGCACTAGCTCCTCCTCTGTTTATAGAGGAGGTGGCACGAAGTGACGGAGGAGTTTGAGAATGAAAACAAGCATTACCTTAATGGACTGGAAAGTTGTATATAATTACCTTAAATTTTAGATTTTAGATTTCCACCTGCGAGGTTCGCGCTTTTTAATCATGAATTATAAATCGTAAATTGTTAATTATGAAAAGGATTGGTTTGATTTTATTGGGGATGTTGATGGCAGGGGCGGTTTCTGCCGAGGTGAAGAAAATCAAGGGAACGGGGTATCTTGTGGTGCATGATCGTCAGGCAGATCAGTCGTTTACCCGTGTTTCCGTTCAGCAGTCGATCACCTTGTATATATCACAAGGAAAAACGGAAGGGATTACCGTGGAGGCGGATGATAATATTATTCCTTATATAAAAACGGAGATAAAGAACGGGCAATTGAATATCTTCCTTGACCCGGAAGTGATTGTTCGGGGATATACGGCAATGAATGTTTCCGTGTCCATGCCTGTTATCACGGATATAAACGTGGCGGCTGCCGGGCGTTTGGAAGGAAGTTCGCCTTTTACCGTGAATAAACTGGAAATCGTGGCATCCGGTGCGGGGAGCGTGAAGTTGGAGGTGAAAGGAAGCGAAGTTGACGTGGAGGCATCCGGTGCCGCGAGACTAGAACTTAAAGGTGAGGTGGAGCAGTTTGATCTGGAAATGTCTTCCGCTGCCACGCTGAAAGCTTGGGAGCTGCGTGTGAAAAATTGTGATGCCGAGATTAGTGGGGCTGCCAAGGCTGAAGTTTCCATTTCCGGACAGTTGGAGGCAGAGATTTCTTCGGCTGGCATTCTAATCTATGACGGGACCCCGCGGATTACCAAACAAAACGTGACCGGGCGGGGAACTTTGGTAAAAAGGAGATAGGATAAATGCGATTTTGTGCAGTTTTTTATACCTTTACATCGAGGGGTAGCTGGCCATGTACGGCCTGTAAAGATAAAAACTGTAACAAATGAATAAACGTGATCGATTGATAGGAGTGTTGTTGATATTGTCTGTACTTTTCTTTCAATATTTATGGCTGCTCCTTTCCGTGCTGTTGCTTGTTGTTCTGGGTATTTTGATTTTTGATACCCGGTATGATCGTTACGCTTTAGTCATGGTGGTTCTCGTGCTACTCTTGTACCTGAGTGCAAAGTTTATGTTTTACGAGACCTATCTGGTACCCACGAAATCGATGTTACCTGCACTGAATAGTAATGTGACCGTGCGGGGTGAGAAGTGGCGGTATGGTGGTATCTATCTTTCGGCTGTGGAGGAATGGCCTTTGGTCACGATGTTCACGCGTTCCAGTAAATACCGTACCGGTAAGTTCGCGGCGAAGGACCGGATAAAAATGGTTGGTTTCTGGAAACCCAAGAAAAATGATATTCTGGCGTATTATGCTCCCGTGGATTCCTCCCGGATTCACATCGAGCGGTGCATCGGTTTGCCGGGTGATGTCGTCTCCGTGGAGGAGGGACGTGCAGTCATTAACGGGAAAGAGCGAGAGGAGGACAAAACGTTGAGTTTGCGTTATATGGCTTATTTTTCGGACTATATGAGATTCCGGGAGGCGTGTAAAGAGTTGTCATTGTTTATGAATTCGGATGATTATTCGGTTTCTGAAGATGCCGTGTATATGTCGCTTGATAAAACGATGTTAGATCGTCTTCGTCAAGGAGGAGTGGTCGATAGTCTTGTGTTCCGTCAACGTGGGGAAGCCCGGCGGAAAGTGTTTCTCGCGGATTCCTGCGGATGGAGTTTCCGGCATTGGGGGCCTTACAAGTTGCCTTACAAGGGAATGAGAATCGAGTTGACCCCTGAGAACCGGATGTTATACGGTTCCTTGCTGCGTGGACCGGAACGTGTTGCCGATCCGGATAAATTGACTTCCTATGTTTTTCAAAAAGATTATTACTTCATGTTGGGCGATAACCGGGGCAATTCATTGGATTCCCGATTCCTTGGGCCGATTCCCTCTTGCTGTATCGAGGCAAGGATTTTACATGTTGATTAGTATGGGGGCGAGAGTCCTGTTTTTTCGCACGTCCGGAATGCGTGGATAAGTGACGATTTGTCCCCCCAAAAGCGGTATCCGGATAGGGTTCCTTCCTGATCCTGTTAAAATAATGGTATTAAATAGTTATCATACGCTTATCCTCTTGTTAATATATACTATACAAGTATAATTATTTGTTATTTTGATAGGAGGGGAATAGGGGCGGAATGGGAGGGGAATGGGAGCGGCTCGCTCTGAAATGGCAATTTGATCATATATTGATAACATTATTTTACATTAGATGGTACAAAAATTTTTCATCTCACCTCTGCATTTTTGAATGTAAAAAGTGAAAAGCGGATAGGGAGCTACCTGCAAATGCGAACTGAATTTTAAGGACTCTCCCGTGTAAATTAGTTTTCTATTCCTAGTAATAGTCTGGACTTTGCCTGCACGAATTTTGGGATAATCCGGCGAGGGGTTCCCGTGTCGAGACTTCTGCTGCTCCGACTATTCATGACCGGGGTGGTAATTGCATCCTGCGTGATGAGTTGAAGGGTTGCAGCCAGCAAGGGTTCTTCTTTATCTCCCAGTTGGTATTGATGGTGAAATTGCTCCAAGATGGGGAACATGGGGGGTATGCCGCCTTTGACGGATTCTCCCCGACTGTTTCTGTATTCCGTGGAGATCAACATGATATTCCAGTTCTGTAAGTCTTTGTCGTTAGGCGTGTAGATGATTCCACCCATATTTTTCCCCATAGTAATGTCGCCAACGACGTTTACTTCCATGTATGGGGATAAGGCACTGATCAGCATTTCGGCGGCTGATGCAGTCACTTTACTCGTGATCACCCACAGGCGTTTCAAGTTTAGACGGGAATCAAGGGGTACCGTCTTGTCAAAATGTTCTTCTAAGCGGGCAGGATCATCGGCGTATTTTTCCTGATATGCTTTATTCCAGCTTTTGTGAATAAGCAGTTCTTCGTTTTCCACGACTTCTTCCGGGGCGAGGAGTGAGCATAGTTGTTTCACGGCAAAAATGTACCCGCCTTGATTATATCGTAAATCCAGAATGAATTCGTCAATATTGGCTGATTTTAAGGTTTGGAATACGTTGTTCAGTTGTGCCAGCGACGTGTTACCGCGGAACACGAAATCCGTGTAGATCATGTACCCGATTGTTTGGTTCTCCAAGGGAATCAACCCGTAATCAAGTACCGGATCGATCGTGTATGTTTGGGCGGTCAGCTTTTTCGTTTCGTACGGTTCTGATACTTCATCGTTTGATAGCCCGAGAGAAAGTTGGGATGCGTAGTACAAATTTGTGTAGTTTTCCGTCGTGATCCTTTCCCCGTCCATGTGAGTGATCAGGTCTCCCCGTTTTAGTCCTGCTTTTGCTGCTGGAGAATTCGGGTAAACGAAATTGACATCCGCGAATATGTAGCCCTCTTTCTCCCAGAAAGTCAAGTTGTAGCCAAAACCTTCGTCATACCCGGAGGCGTCGGCAATTTCTCCCAGACCTTTAGAACTCGTGATACGTGACCATTGGTCCTCGGGGTATTTCATGGTAGCGAAGTATTCCGCCGGGTTACTATCTGGATCAATGTTTTTGTCCTTGACTTCATCCGCCCAAAAGTATTGGTCGGTCATTTTGTCTTTCGTGAACGTGTTAATCCGGACATATGAGTAAGGGCCCGGAGTAGGGCTTACTCCGCGTGAATCCTCACAACTTGATAGGAATCCTGCTAAAATCGAAAAGAAGAATAGTCTATACATAAGTTTATGTCTGATAGTAAGCCACAATATTACGAATTTTTAATGGATTTCCGTATGCGATTTTGAATAAAAAGTTTTTGATGATATTGCATATTTATTCAATATGATTATTCCGATCGTTTTCTTCGTGTTTTAGAGATGGTGAAATTAGTACGTTTTCTTCGTGTAGTGCTTGTGGTATTTGGAATGAGTGGCACTTTGCTTGTTGTTTTTATTTCATGTAATATATTGTTTGATTGTTTGTTGGTGGTGGGTGTCAAGGCGTTTTCTTTTCTTTCGGTGAAAAAAATGAGAAAATATTTGTTTTTGCCGCATATTAATGCATATATTTGCACAGTGAATAAATAAATATGCACAATGAGTAATCAAAAAGAATTTGAATGATTTAGATTAAATGGTAAAAAGATGAAGATTGAAGTTGTAGTTGCATCCGAGAAACACCTGTCATACGTGACAGCGATAAACGATGCGATTGATCATGCTGCAAAAGCAAGAGGTACTGGTATAGCCAGAAGAACGAACGAGTATATTGCCGATAAAATCCGAAGTGGAAAGGCAATTATCGCTCTGAATCGAGAGGAGTTCGTGGGTTTCTGCTATATTGAATCATGGGGTCACCAGAAATTCGTGGCGAACTCCGGGTTAATCGTGGTACCGGCGTACCGGGGATTGGGAGTAGCAAAACAAATAAAGGAGGCTGCTTTTCATCTGTCGCGAAGGCGATTCCCGCAAGCAAAGCTTTTCGGCTTGACAACTGGTGAGCAGGTGATGCGAATCAATACTTCATTGGGTTACGTGCCTGTTACTTTTGCCAAACTCACGGATGACGAGGAGTTTTGGGCCGGATGCAAGTCTTGCGTGAATTATGACATATTGCAACGGACGAACATGACCAAGTGTCTTTGTACCGGGATGATTTATGATCCGGAGGTCGTGGTCAGACAACAGGCGGCGGCTAAAAAGGCGGCTAAGGGGAGGTCATTGCCTTTGTTCAAGCATCTGCGTCATGTTGTGGGGGCCACGTTGGCGGTTTGTGGGTTACCGGTTTCTCGCACTGCCATGAAGCATACGGCAAATTTGTAACTTGTAATTTATATTCATGAAAAAAGTAGTTTTAGCATATAGCGGGGGATTAGATACCTCTTACTGTGTCAAGTACCTGAGCGAGGAAATGGGGCTTGAGGTTTACACGGCATTGGCGAATACCGGGGGATTTACCCCCGGTGAGCTGGCCGGGATCGAGGAAAAGGCGTATGCCTTGGGGGCGAAGAAACACGTGACGCTGGATGTCACGGGGGAATATTACGAGAAATGTATTAAATACATGATTTTCGGGAATGTTTTGCGTAACAAGACTTACCCGGTATCGGTCAGCTCCGAACGTACTTTCCAAGCGTTGGCTATCGTTCGTTACGCGAAGGAGATCGGGGCGGACGGCTTGGCTCATGGAAGTACGGGGGCCGGGAATGACCAGGTTCGTTTTGATCTTTGTTTTTCCGTGTTTGCCCCGGAAATGGAAATTATAACCCCGACTCGTGATTTGAAACTGAGCCGGGAAGAGGAAATTGCCTATTTGAAATCGAAAGGAGTGGAGCGGGATTGGTCCAAAATGGCTTATTCCATCAATAAAGGACTTTGGGGAACCTCGGTGGGAGGAAAAGAAACATTGAATTCATGGGAATATCTTCCGGGAGAGGCCTATCCTTCTTCTTTGGAGAAGGAGGGCGAAGAGGAGTTAATCTTGTCGTTTGAACGGGGAGAGTTGTGCCGGGTAAACGGTGAATGTTACACGGATAAAATCGAGGCTATCCGCCGGGTGGAGGCTTTGGCCTCTGCTTGGGCAATCGGTCGTGACACCCACGTGGGGGACACGATTGTGGGGATTAAAGGACGTGTCGGTTTCGAGGCGGCTGCTCCGTTGATGATTATTAAAGCCCATGAATTACTGGAAAAACATACACTCACGAAATGGCAGATGTATTGGAAAGAACAACTGGCCAACTGGTACGGAATGTTTTTACACGAGGCCATGTACGGGGAACCTGTTATGCGGAATATCGAGAGTTTCCTAAAAGATACACAACGATACGTTTCGGGTGACGTGCGGGTTCGGATGCGTCCCTATTGTTTCGAATTGTTGGGAGTGCGGTCAGACCATGATCTGATGGATGCCACGTTTGCTTGTTACGGGGAGGAGAACAAGGCTTGGACGGCAGAGGATGTGAAAGGTTTTACCCGGATGTTGTCGATGCCTTTGCAGGTTTATCACGCGGTGAACGAGAAGAGCGAGGAGGGACTATGATCAGAGTGGGTATTGCCGGGGCTGCCGGTTACACCGCGGGGGAATTGATCCGCGTATTAATTTCTCACCCGCAAGTGGAATTACGTTATTTACAAAGTGAATCGCACCGGGGAGAACCTGTCGGACGAGTTCATCGGGATTTGATTTACACGAATTTGAAGTTTTCCGATTTGGATTTGACGGGTATTGATGTTCTTTTCCTGTGCATGGGACACGGGATGTCGGCTCAATTTTTAGAACGGCATCCGGTTCCGGCATCCGTGCGAATCATTGATTTGAGTCATGATTTCCGGTTAAAGTCGAATGCCGGGGATTTTGTTTACGGTTTGCCGGAACTGAATCGGGAGCGGATACAAGGAGCTTGGCACGTGGCGAATCCGGGGTGTTTTGCGACGGCAATAGAATTGGGGTTGCTACCGTTGGCGAAGAGCGGTTTGCTGCCTGCCCACGTATCGGTCTTCGGAATTACCGGGGCGACGGGTGCGGGACAGAAACCGACGGAAGAGACGCATTATAGCCATCGGGCGCAGAATCTTTCGGTTTACAAGGCTTTTTCTCACCAGCATTTGGCTGAAATACGGGAAACGTTGTCTGGGCAGGATGAAGATGTGCAGACGGATATTGCTTTTGTTCCCGTGCGTGGGTGTCATGCTCGGGGGATCATGGTAAATGCGGTTTTCGAGAGTGAACGGGATTTGTCGGAAATCCGATCTATGTATGCCGCTTGTTACGAGGGACATCCTTTCACGGTGATGAGTGACGAGTCTGTTTATTTGAAACAGGTGGTGAACACGAATTATTGTTTTGTCCATATTGAGCGGCAGGGTCGTAACGTGTTAGTGACTTCCGTGATTGATAACCTGTTAAAGGGGGCATCCGGACAGGCCGTGCAGAATATGAACCTGATGTTCGGACTGGAAGAAACAATGGGTTTGGGTTTGAAAGCCAGTTATTTTTAATTTATTCGAGTATGTTTGATGTTTATAATTTATTGGATATAGAGCCGATCAAGGCGGAGAAAGCCTATTTCTGGGACCGTGATGGAAATAAATACCTTGATTTTTACGGGGGACACGCCGTTATTTCAATCGGACATTCGCATCCGCATTACGTGGAGTTGGTGACGGGGCAATTGAATCGTATCGGGTTTTATTCAAATGCCGTGAAGAATCATTTGCAGGAGGAGTTGGAGCGGAAATTACGGGAGCTTTCCGGTTGCACGGATTATAATTTGTTCCTTTGTAATAGCGGGGCGGAGGCTAACGAGAATGCTTTGAAACTGTCTTCTTTTGTTACGGGGCGTTCGAAAATACTGGCCATGCACGCTGCCTTTCACGGGCGTACGAGCGGGGCGGTTGCCATCACGGATAACCCGACAATACAGGCATCTTGGAACCGGGGACATCAAGTGACATTTATCGATTTGAATGACGTGGAGGCTTTGAAACGGGAGTTGTCCGGGGAGGAATACGCGGCTGTCATCGTGGAGGGAATTCAAGGTGTCGGGGGAATCCGGATTCCGACAGGAGAGTTTCTGCGGGCGGCTCGTGAGGTTTGTGATCAGACAGGTACGTTGTTGATTTTGGATGAAATCCAGTCGGGCTATGGGCGGAGCGGGAAATTCTTTGCCTATCAGCATGCGGGGATCGAGCCGGACGTGATCACGATGGCGAAAGGAATGGGCAACGGATTCCCGGTTGCCGGAGTGCTGATTCGCGGGTCGATCAAGGCGGAGAAGGGGATGTTGGGAACGACATTCGGGGGAAATCATTTGGCTTGCGCAGCTGGGATTGCCGTGTTGGATGTGATCAAGGACGAGCAACTGGTGGAAAATGCTGATCGTGTCGGCGGGTATCTGATGGAGCGATTAAAAGTTTTGAACGGGGTGATTGAAGTGCGGGGAAAGGGATTGATGGTTGGGGTGGATATTGATATTCCTCATTCGATTTTCCGTCGTCGTTTGCTGGCGAATCAACACGTGATCACGGGGAATAGCGGGAAGAACACTTTGCGTTTATTGCCCCCGTTGTGTGTTACCCGGGAGGAAGTTGATGAGTTTGTCGCTCGGTTTAAACAAGTAATGAATTAACAGATGAAATGTAAAGTCATAAAAATCGGGGGTGCTTTGATCGAGGATGCGGGACTGTTGAACCGGTTGTGCCGGAAGTTCGCATCGATGACTTCCCATTTCGTTATCGTGCATGGTGGCGGGACTTTTGCCGGGCAGCTTGCGGAACGATTGGGGATTCCCCGCAAAATGATTGATGGGAGACGGGTGACCGATCGGGAGACTCTGGAAGTCACGGTGATGGTTTATGCCGGGTGGGTCAATAAAACGCTGGTTGCTCGCTTGCAGGCTTTGGGAGTGAATGCTTGTGGACTTTCCGGGTGCGACCTGAATCTGGTGCAAGCCGATCGGCGGGAAGGGCAGAGTATTGATTGGGGATATGTGGGGGATGTCCGACTGGTGCGTATGGGGGGGCTCGAATTATTGTTACAAGCCGGGGTGGTGCCTGTTATTTCTCCGATCACGCATGACGGGAAAGGGGTGTTGTTGAATTCGAATGCGGACGGGATTGCGGCGGCGGTGGCGGAGACGCTGGGGATGTGCTATGACGTGGAGTTGATCTATTGTTTTGATAAAAAGGGGGTGTTGACGGATGTCGGGGATGAAGGTTCCGTGATACCTTGTCTTACCCCATCTTTGTATGAAAAATATAAGCAAAGCGGGATGATTCATTCCGGCATGATCCCCAAGTTGGATAATGCTTTTAAATCTGTTTCTAACGGGGTGCAGGAGGTTCG
>NZ_JBCOSQ010000108.1:0-9030 GCF_040920905.1 Butyricimonas sp. RTP31003st1_G1_RTP31003_210430
CTGTAATATCGTCTTGGCTATCATATCTTTTGTTTTTAGGGTTTTAAGTATTGGCGGTGCGGACACCGCCATCCCGTTCAAAATTCTCGCATTTCGGAAATGGGGGTCTGCCGTTGTAGCCACTCTTTCACACATTCCATATTGTACTCGCTCGTGATGACTGCCGTATGGCTGTCGGTGGCGGTGAAACGTGTGCTTTCGTAATCATCTATCCACCCCTTGAGGGTGTCCGTTCCCCACGCTCCGGTATCGTCAAAGATACCGTCCAATGCCGTGATAGGTTCGCTGAACTTGACTATCAGCGTTTGATAGGTCGTGTTCATAGTCTGTCCTCCTTTCCCTTCTTTGCGTTCAGCCACTTGTCCCGTGCGGCTCGGCACTCGTCCAACGTGGGTTTGACACAAGAGAACAATTCTCTGTCTATGGGGTGGCGGTAGTCGTACTGCACAAGTGTCCGCCTGCGTCTTCCGATACCCGATTGGAAACGCTCGTATTTCTCCGTACCTGCTTCCGCGCAGGTGCTTACTCCGTTGATGGTCATTCGTGTTGTCATAATGTTGCTTTTTAGATGGTTAAAAATGTACTGACAGAACTCTGTTCTTCATCACCATTTCGGGGTTGCTTGTGTAGCGTTGGTGCAGGTAGAAATGGTGTGAGCCGAAGCCGTAAAGGAAAAACTTGTCAAGTTCGTGCTTCTCGGCAAACTCCTTTACGCTCTTTCTCAATTCCCCCTCACTCGTTGTGAGAGTGAGGAGGTTCACAAATTCAAGGAACATCGTGGGGATTGCATCATCCCACACACAAATCATACTTTCAATTCTTACTTCCATATCAATGTTGTTTTAGGGGTTATGCTATGCCGCTTTCATCCGCTCACGGATAAGGTTGGCGTTCTTGTTCACAAGGTCTATGATGCGCTCGTGATATTCGGTGTCCTGGTTGTGCTTGCCGTGGCACTGCACCACTTCGAGGGTTCGCAAGTCCACCTCTACGGTTTCAATAATCTCATCGCCAATCCTTGCCGATAGTATGAGGGTGTCGGCTTTCTTGTAGTATCCACTGCCAAACACGCAGATGCCCTGCGTCTTGCCCTCGTTGTAATACTCGTCTATGCTTTCAAGCACCTTGACGATTATTTCCTCGTCCGTGATTACCAAGCCGAAGAATTTGGATTTGTTGGCGATGAAATCCTCCGCATCTTTCTTTCGTTGGAGTTGTCGCTGTTGCTCACGCTCACGCCTTTCAATCTCCCAACGGCGTTGCTCTGCGGCTCTTTCCTTCTCGTGTATGGCTTCAATTTTTCGGGTTGCGTTGTCGTGTGCCGCCATGAAATCTTCGGGACAGATGTTCTTCGGGTTACGGAGGTCTTGACCGAGTTTTTTGAGCATACGCAGATAGTCGCACCACATTGAGAGGTTGTCTATCTGATACTTGTGACGCTTGGCAATCAGATATGATGCCCAACATTCATCGGCAGTACGGGTATTGAAAAGAAAGTGTTTCATGACCTCAATCTCACCGCCTTTCATAAGGGTTTCAATTCTTGGGTCTGAAAGCAAGGCTTTGAAAAGACGCACGGGGGAGATGCCGTGGAAATCGCCCTTGAAGCCGTTACGTCTGAGTTGGGGCAATATCCTCATCTTTGGATATGCACAGCTTCTTGCCACCACATCATCGTATAGGCTGTTGTGCGGTCTTACCTCCATATCGCTGCCTAATGCCCACACATCGCAATAGCAGAAAAGGAAGCCACGGAGCAACGCCATGTCCGTAACCTTGCCGTCGGGTGAAATCCAACGCTGCACGACCTCGTGGCAGTAGAAACGCATCGGTTCGCCTTTCCTGCTCTCGCATCTGACCTGCGCCACGCGGATTACCTGATACCCTTTGCAGGTGGTTATCACGCTGAAATTCTGCGTTTCCTTGTAGATGCGTCTGCGTGTGTCCTGCACTTTGAGTTCGGCATGGCATTTGGGGCAGGTGCAGCCTTCAAGGGTGTCGCATAGTCCGCTGTCGCTGTGCCACTCGTGACCGCAGTCGGAACAGGTGATGTTCCCTTTCTTGGTGCGGTAGCCGATATGCTCAACGCAGTGGCGGTATGCCCAATCTATTTGTGTCGCTGATATGGGGCGAAGGTTGGCGGAAAGTCTTGCCACCTCTTTCTGTATCTTGGTCTTCGGTTTCATAAGCCTAAATCAAATAATGAGGGTTGGGGTTGGTTTTCTTTTCTCGCTGACGGTCTGTGGCGGTTCTGCAACTTGCGGAGTTCCTCCTCTTGGTATTTGCGGACAGCGTTCTGACGTGCCTCCGCCTTTTCCTCTGCCGTGAGTTTCACAACGTGGTTCACAACCACTTGGCAGTCCATCGGTTTGCCCACCTCTATCTCGTTTTCCTCATAGTAGTGGATGGCTTGCCCGAATATCTCTCCGTCCGTGAAACCGTTGCAACCGCTTTTCTGCACATAGTTCAGAATGTGGGTCACGCACTCGTCCATGTTCTTGGCAGGGTTGCGGTACTTCTTTGCAAATAGCGCATCTTCCTCCGCACGCTGTTCCAAGTACATATATATCGTTCTCTTGAAATGGTCTGTTCCTTTCATATCGCTGTCATTTTTAGATTATCTGTTTCAGTATCTCTCTCCAATAGGTCGGCTCTACCTCGCTGAGAAGGAAGTCCATGAAATCCCTCCGTGCGTCCTTGTTCAGTTCGTGGTACAATCTTCGGAAAGTTTCAAAATTGCCGTTGATGTACGTTTCCACCATATACACGAAGATGTTGTCCACCTCGTAATATCTGCACTGCTGCGCTGCCGTCTTGCTGTTTCTTTTTGCCATGTCGGTAAGGGTTAAAGGGTGAATAACCAAAGGATGAAGCCAAAGAAGGCAATGGTGGAAAGGATAGCCACGATTACACCTATCGCCACTCGGAACACTCCGTTTACAATCTCTCTGATGATGCCCCAAAGGATGCCGAACACCCCGAAGGCGGTGCGCATCATCAAGCCGCATATCGCCAACCCGATGTGTTGCGCCATTTGTCTGAAATTTGCCGTTGCCGTCATATCTTCGCTGTTTTTGATTTTTTTGTTTTTAATGCGGATTCAAGAGCTGAGGGAGTTGAGTTTCAAACTATCTTATCTGCCTCTCGTTTATCCGACATTTTTTTTATGCGTCTTTCTGTCGCATCGGTCGTTTTCGTTTCGGGTGCTTGAAAAGGTAGGGATTAGGGAATGCAAGGTTTTTCGGTCAAAATACTACCCGCAGGGCTGGAGATTTTTACCGAAAACAGGAGGCTTGACCTTGCTTTCCCGTCCAATCCCGGAATTACCTTTGCGCCCAGAACGAAAATGACTGACTGATGCGGCTTACTGAAAGGCGCAAAATGGAGGTAAACGAAAACAGAGGCAGATTGTGTAGAAAAAAACTTCAGGGGAAAATCCGTAAAAAAAAGAATCACCAAAAGGAAAAAGACATCACCGGAAGCGTGAAAAGGGCAAACCACAACAAAGGAAGTATGATTGTTTCCGATCCGACGGAACTTGTTCAGCCGGGTGGCAACAATCATTCTTCCCGGTTTGTCCGGCTGTGTGTGGGCGCCTGTTTCATTCATGGGGCAGGCTGACACACTCTGCATTCACTTTCCGCTTCCGGCAAAAGAGACAGCGAAAAAAGAAAAATCATTTGAAAACCCGTAAAAGCACCTCTTGGCATAGGCGCAAAAGAAAGGGGCATTGCTTCATCTGTCTAAACATCGTTTAGGCGTGAGGCAATGCCCTTTTCTCCAGCTATGCGGTAGTCGGCACACGTTTGTTCCAAACTCGTTTTGGGCAATGGTGTGCCGACGGACAATACCGCTTTTACGGAAAATTCTTATGAATGAGGGGATAAAAAACGGGAGTTTATATCAAAATCTCGAATTAAATAGCTACTTTTGCATACGAAGAGTTCTTTGAAGGTTACGCAACGCGCAGAAGGATAATGCAGTAGATAACTAACTAAATCGTAACCTATTACTATCAAGAGCAATTAACCTACGCTCATTTCCAATAAATTACACTCTTTTCGTAACTTCCAACTGCAAAACTACGAAAACAAAAACAGATTCGAAAGAGGGTGTCCAAGAATGTATTTAAGAATCACGAAATACACTACCACACAGATATCCTTCACCCATTGCAATAACGTACAAATACAACCATAATAATTTTCTTATTCCCTTTCATCACCCTTTCAACACCCATGCATAACCCTTTGTCAATAGAGTAACAACGATTACAAAAAGAGAGTAAAACATTGAAAACAGACTTTTACAATAGGAAAACCCAATTATTTCCATCTCTAAAAGTATTCTAAACAAGGATATATCAAATCACTTGCAGCACACAAGCAAAAAGAAAATAATCAATTTCAGAATCAAACTAAATTAGACACTCCACTTCAAATTTAAAACGATTTCGGAATATATAATGACAATTTTTTATTAAACTCGCGTACATGCTGAGAAAAAATAGAATAAATCATATAAAGTAGTCATGCAAAATAATCTAATTGACAAAAAGATCGTTGACCAGAAACTGGCAGCCTGCGGGATCAGTGACATGGAAGATGCCACAATACGCGACATCGTGAAAGTGGTGAATATGGTGGAAGCCGAAAGCGGGGAAAAATTCATCCGTATGGAAATGGGCGTTCCCGGACTTGCCCCTTCTAAAATAGGTATCGACGCCGAGATCGAGGCGCTACGTGCCGGATGCGCTCAATTCTACCCGATGCTCGAAGGCCACAAGGAATTCAAGGAAGAAGGTTCCAAGTTCGTAAAGAACTTCGTGGACATCGACATCAAGCCGGAAGGTATCATCCCGACCGTGGGTTCCATGCAAGCCTGTTTCGCCGCCTTCATGGCAGTAACGGAATGTAAAAAAGGAAAAGACACCGTTCTTTTCATCGACCCGGGATTCCCCGTTCAAAAAACACAAATGCAAGTCATCGGAAAACCGTTCGAGTCATTTGACGTTTATAATTACAGGGGCGAAAAATTACGGGAGAAACTGGAAGAGCATCTTTCCAAGGGAAACATCGCTGCCATCCTGTACAGCAACCCGAATAACCCGGCTTGGATATGTTTCACGGACGAGGAATTGAAAATCGTCGGGGAACTGGCCACCAAATATGACGTGATCGTGCTGGAAGACTTGGCCTACTTCGCCATGGACTTCCGTCGGGATCTTTCCGTACCGGGCAAAGCCCCATTCCAACCATCAGTTGGTAAATACACGGATAACTACATCGTCATGATCTCCGGTTCCAAACTATTTAGTTACGCCGGGCAACGTTTGGGAATCATGTGTATTTCTGACGCTTTATACAACCGGAAATACGACAACCTGCACGATCGTTTCGGGGGAATGGGTACATTAGGTTACACCATCGTGAACCGGATCATTTACACGTTATCATCCGGAACGACTCACTCCTGCCAGTACGCCATGGCCGCCATCTTGAAAGCCGCCAACGAGGGACGTATCAACATCCTCGACGGGGTACGGGAATACGCGGAGAGAGCCCACGCCATGAAAGAGCTGTTCACCAAATACGGGTTCGAGATCGTGTATGACCGGGATCTGGAAGAACCTATCGCCGACGGGTTCTATTTCACGATCATCTACCCGGGATTCACGGGTGGTGACCTCACGAAAGAAATCCTGTATTACGGCATATCAGCGATCCCGTTGCGTGACACGGGTTCCAAGAAACAAGGTCTCCGTGCTTGCGTTTCTCAAACCGGACTCCACCGGATGCCGGAACTGGAAGAACGTTTAAAACGATTTGCGGCAGATCACACGAAATAATTGAAAATGGAGAATTGAAAATTGAAAATGTCTTGCAAAAATCTCATTTTCAATTTTCAACTTCAAGTTTTCAATTTACTGAAATTGAATCGGGAAAAGCTCCAGCGGAATGGCCTTAACATGAAAGTAAAACAATGTTAAAATACAGGGAAACTATTTCATGATTCAATTTAAGTTTGTAATTTTATCCCGTAAATGTGTTACAAAATATAAGGCAAAAAGAGAATTTATTTATAAATCATAATCAATTCAATTATGGCAAAATTTAGAGGCGCTGTCGTCGTTGACAAAGAAAAATGCAAAGGATGTAACCTTTGCGTGGTCGCGTGTCCTACCAAAACTCTTGACTTGGCGAAAGAGGTAAATGGAAAAGGATACCACTACTCCGAGATGGTAAACCCGGAAGCATGTATTGGATGTGCCAGCTGCGCGTTGGTATGCCCGGATGCGGTGATCACCGTTTACAAAATGAATGTACAATAAGAATAAAAACTACCGAAAATGGCAGAAGTAAAATTAATGAAAGGGAACGAGGTATTAGCCGAAGCTGCTATCCGTTGTGGATGTGATGCTTATTATGGTTACCCTATTACCCCGCAATCCGAAGTCATGGAGACTCTCATGTTACGCAAACCGTGGGAGGAAACAGGAATGGTCGTATTGCAGGCCGAAAGTGAATTGGCCTCTATCAACATGGTATACGGTGCCGCTGCTTGCGGTAAAAAGGCAATGACATCATCATCTAGCCCCGGTATCTCGTTGATGCAAGAAGGTTTAACCTACTTGGCAGGAGCAGAACTTCCCTGCTTGGTGATCGATGTAGTACGTGGAGGCCCAGGATTGGGAACCATCCAACCGGCACAAAGTGACTATTTCCAGGCAACCAAAGGTGGTGGTCATGGTGACTATCACTTGATCGTACTTGCTCCCGCTTCCGTTCAAGAAATGAACGATTTCGTAGGACTTGGTTTTGACTTGGCATTCAAATATCGTAACCCGGCCATGATCCTTGCCGATGGTGTTATCGGACAGATGATGGAAAAAGTTCAATTGAGCGAATATAAACCCCGTTGGACACAAGAAGAAATCGACAAGATGTCTGATAGCTGGGCTTTAACCGGTAAGAAAGCACACCGTTCTCACAACACGGTAACTTCATTGGAACTAGACTCTTACAAACAAGAAGTTTTCAACCACAAACTTCAAGAGAAATACAAAGCGATGGAAGAAAACGATGTTCTTTTCGAAGAAATTCAATGTGAAGACGCGGAATACATATTTGTGGCTTATGGATCAGCATCTCGTATTTGCCAAAAAGCAGTACAACTATGCCGTGAAAAAGGAATCAAAGTAGGTATCCTTCGCCCGATTACCCTTTATCCTTTCCCGAAGAAAGAAATTGCACGCTTGTCTAAGAAAGTTAAAGGTATCTTGACTGTAGAGATGAGTGCCGGTCAAATGGTAGAAGACGTTCGTTTGAACGTGGCCAATAACATCCCGGTAGAACACTTCGGACGTTTCGGAGGAGTAATCCCGACACCGGAAGAGATCGTTGAAGCACTTGAAAAACAAATTATAGGAGCATAAGCTATGTCAGTAGAATTAAAAGATATAATAAAAGAGGAGAATATTGTTTACAAGAAAACTCCCGTGCTTACCGATAACGTGATGCACTACTGTCCGGGATGTTCCCATGGCGTGGTTCACAAAATTATCGCGGAAGTGATTGAAGAAATGGGTATCCAAGACAAAACCATCGGTGTTTCTCCGGTAGGATGTTCCGTACTCGCTTACAACTATTTGGATATTGATTGGGCAGAGGCAGCACACGGACGTGCACCGGCCGTTGCAACCGGTATCAGCCGTATTCATCCCGATCGTTACGTGTTCACCTATCAAGGTGATGGAGACTTGGCATCTATCGGATGCGGGGAAATCATGCACGCTTGTAACCGTGGTGAAAACATCGTGGTAATCTTTATCAACAACGCAATCTACGGTATGACCGGAGGACAGATGGCACCTACCACCCTTTTGGGACAGGTAACCGCTACCACTCCTTACGGACGTGACGCTAAATTGAACGGATTCCCGATGAAATTAACCGAATTACTTGCACAATTGGATGGAACTTGCTACGTAACCCGTCAGTCAGTTCACACCCCGGCTAACGTGCGTAAAGCAAAAGCCGCTATCCGCAAGGCATTCGAGAATACCCGGAAAGACAAAGGAACTTCTTTCGTGGAAATCGTTAGTACATGTAACTCCGGTTGGAAAGTAACCCCGGTAGAAGCCAACAAATGGATGGTAGACAACATGTTCCCGAAATACCCGTTAGGAGACATCAAAGACATTTAATCAGTTCATAAAGTTCATAAAGTCCATAAGGTCCATAAAGTCTCTGTACTTACCTTATAAACTTTACAACTTTATAAACCTTATAAACTCTAAAATTATGACAGAAGAAATCATTATAGCAGGATTCGGTGGACAAGGAGTTCTTTCTATGGGAAAGATTCTTGCTTACTCCGGAATTATGCAAGATCAGGAAGTTGCTTGGATGCCTTCTTACGGTCCTGAAATGCGTGGTGGTACTGCCAACGTGACCGTTATCCTGAGCGACGAGCGTATCAGCTCCCCGATCTTAACGAAATACGATACCGCTATCGTCTTGAACCAACAATCTATGGACAAGTTCGAAAGCATGGTAAAACCGGGTGGTACTTTAATCTATGACCCGAACGGTATCACTCACGAACCGACGAGAAAAGACATCAATATCTACAAGATCGAGGGAACCGCCATTGCCGCAGAGCAAGGTAACCCGAAAGTGTTCAACATGATCGTTCTTGGTGGATTCTTGAAGGTAAAACCGATCGTGAAACTTGACAACGTGGAAAAAGGTTTGCAAAAATCTTTACCCCCTCGTCATCACAAGATGATCCCGATGAACATCGAGGCCATCCAGACCGGAATGAACAGCGTTGAAGTTGTTAACCAATTATAAAACGAAATAACCCCGCCTTCCGGCGGGGTTATTCGTTTTATACCTCCTTATCTCCTCGCATTGCTTTCTCATTGCTCCTTCATCAACGTTTCGAAATATCAGTAATGTGGCCAAAAATAGTTGGTAACATTTTTCCAATTAAAGCTTATCTTTGAATAGTAAAGTCGAAGAGGAA
>NZ_JBCOSQ010000109.1:0-8954 GCF_040920905.1 Butyricimonas sp. RTP31003st1_G1_RTP31003_210430
GGCGTATGGCAATGGACAGTATGCTCTGCCGTTTCAAGGCCACCTATCCAGCAGAGCGCATCGATAGTGTGCGCAGTCTTTTAGAGGATAAGGAACGACAGATGTTCCAGATAGTCCGGTTAATGGATGAACAACAATCTATTAACAAGAAGATAGCCAATCAAATTCCGGTTATTGTACAGAAAAGTGTGCAGGAACAGTCCAAAAAGCCAAAACGAAAAGGTTTCTTAGGCATATTCGGCAAAAAAAAGGAAGTAACTCCAGCAGTATCAACCACTATCCTTCATTCGGTCAATAGAAACGTAATCAGCGAACAGAAAGTGCAGGATCGCCAATTGTCGGAACAAGCCGACAGCCTTGCAGCTCGTAATGCAGAACTTAACAGACAACTGCAAGAATTGATTTGCCAAATAGAAGAAAAGGTACAAACCGAACTGCAAAGCCGGGAAAACGAAATAGTTGCCATGCGTGAAAAGTCATTTATGCAAGTAGGCGGTTTAATGGGATTCGTTCTTCTATTGTTGTTAATTTCCTACATCATCATACATCGTGATGCAAAAAGCATTAAACAATACAAGCACAAGACAACTGATTTGATAAGGCAACTGGAACAATCCGTACAACGGAACGAGGCACTGATAACGTCAAGGAAGAAGGCGGTACATACTATCACCCATGAACTGCGCACACCGCTGACAGCAATAACAGGCTATGCCGGACTGATACGGAAAGAACAGTGTGAGGATAAGTCCGGGCAGTATATCCAAAACATACTGCAATCCTCCGACCGTATGCGGGATATGCTTAACACTTTGCTTGACTTCTTCCGCCTGGACAACGGCAAGGAACAGCCCCGTCTGTCACCCTGCCGGATTTCAGCAATCACGCACACACTTGAAACGGAGTTCATGCCTGTTGCCGTGAACAAAGGGCTGTCCTTGTCCGTGAAGACTGGACACGATGCCATTGTATTGACCGACAAAGAGCGAATAATACAAATCGGGAATAACCTGCTGTCAAACGCTGTCAAGTTCACAGAAGAAGGCGGTGTTTCTTTGATTACTGAATATGATAATGGAGTTCTGACACTGGTCGTTGAAGATACAGGTACAGGCATGACAGAAGAGGAACAGAAACAAGCGTTCGGTGCGTTTGAACGTCTATCAAATGCCGCCGCAAAGGAGGGTTTCGGGCTTGGGCTTGCCATAATGCGTAATATTGTGTCGATGCTTGGCGGAACAATCCGTTTAGACAGCAAGAAAGGGAAAGGCAGTCGTTTCACAGTTGAAATTTCTATGCAGGAAGCTGAAGAACAGCTTGGATATACAAGCAATACACCTGTTTATCATAACAATAAATTCCATGATGTTGTCGCCATTGACAATGATGAGGTATTACTTCTGATGCTGAAAGAGATGTATTCCCAAGAAGGAATACACTGCGACACTTGCACCGATGCTGCGGCACTGATGGAAATGATACGCCAGAAAGAATACAGCCTGTTGCTGACAGACTTGAATATGCCCGATATAAACGGTTTCGAATTGCTGGAACTGTTGCGTTCGTCCAACGTGGGCAATTCACCAACAATCCCGGTGGTTGTGGCAACCGCTTCGGGCAGTTGTAACAAAGGGGAACTATTGGCAAAAGGCTTTGCCGGATGCCTGTTCAAACCGTTCTCCATATCGGAACTGATGGAGGTTTCCGACAGGTGTGCCATAAAAGCGACACCGGACGGGAAACCGGACTTTTCCGCCTTATTGTCCTATGGCAATGAAGCCGTCATGCTGGAAAAGTTGATAACTGAAACAGAAAAGGAAATGCAGGCGGTACGGGATGCAGCAAAAGAAAAAGACCTGCAAAAGCTGGATTCCCTGATCCACCACCTGCGCAGTTCGTGGGAGGTGCTCCGTGCCGACCAACCGCTGAATGTACTTTACGGATTGCTTCGTGGCGATGCTCTCCCGGATGGTGAAGCGTTAAGCCATGCCGTGACTGCCGTGCTGGATAAGGGAGTGGAAATAATACGGTTGGCAGAAGAGGAAAGGAGAAAATACGAAGATGAATAAGACAAAAATAATTGTGGTGGAAGACAACATCGTGTATTGCGAATATGTCTGCAATATGCTGTCACGGGAGGGCTACCGCAATATGAAGGCTTACCACCTCTCAACCGCGAAGAAACATCTGCAACAGGCAACAGATAATGATATCGTGGTTGCCGACCTGCGTCTGCCTGACGGCAGTGGCATAGACCTTTTGTGCTGGATGCGAAAGGAGGGAAAGATGCAGCCCTTCATCATTATGACCGACTACGCCGAAGTTAATACCGCCGTGGAAAGCATGAAACTCGGCTCGATAGACTATATTCCCAAACAGCTTGTGGAGGATAAACTTGTCCCCCTGATCCGTTCCATACTGAAAGAACGTCAGGCAGGACAACGCCGTATGCCTATATTCGCCCGTGAAGGTTCCGCCTTTCAGAAAATCATGCACCGCATAAGGCTGGTAGCCGCCACCGATATGAGCGTGATGATATTTGGTGAGAACGGCACGGGCAAGGAGCATATTGCCCACCTGTTGCATGACAAGAGCAAACGTGCAGGCAAGCCATTTGTGGCGGTGGACTGCGGTTCACTCTCCAAAGAGCTTGCACCGTCGGCTTTCTTCGGACACGTCAAAGGTGCATTTACAGGTGCGGACAATGCCAAGAAAGGATATTTCCATGAGGCGGAAGGCGGCACGTTGTTTCTGGACGAGGTAGGAAACCTCGCGTTGGAAACCCAACAGATGTTGCTCCGTGCCATACAGGAGAGGCGGTATCGCCCGGTCGGAGACAAGGCAGACCGGAATTTCAATGTCCGCATCATCGCTGCTACCAATGAAGATTTGGAGGTATCGGTGAATGAAAAGCGTTTTCGGCAGGATCTTCTGTACCGCCTGCACGACTTCGGGATAACCGTTCCTCCGTTGCGTGACTGTCAAGAAGACATTATGCCGCTGGCAGAGTTCTTCCGTGATATGGCAAACAGAGAGCTGGAGTGTAGCGTGAGCGGGTTCAGTTCCGAAGCACGTAAAGCGTTGCTGACACACGCATGGCCGGGCAACGTGCGGGAACTTCGGCAGAAAGTTATGGGTGCTGTATTGCAGGCGCAGGAAGGTGTTGTCATGAAAGAGCATCTGGAACTTGCCGTGACGAAACCGACCTCTACTGTCAGCTTCGCCTTGCGCAATGACGCGGAGGATAAGGAGCGGATATTGCGTGCGTTGAAACAGGCAAACGGCAACCGGAGTGTCGCCGCAGAACTGCTCGGCATAGGCAGGACAACACTATACAGCAAACTTGAAGAGTATGGACTTAAATATAAATTCAAGCAATCATAGCCCGTAATTCACTGAATTTGGCTATCTTTGCATAACATTTGAGAAAAACGGCGATTGGCAGGAGCTTTTCGCCGCCAACATATAGGATAAGACCGCAAGGCGTTTCAAGCGAAAATCTGGTAAATTGGAACTACGGAGACGATTGCGTGATGCTTATGCTATGCTTACGCATAGCGTGCATTCACGTACTCTCCGTAAAGGCTTTACCAGAGCCATCGCTTGAAGGTAGTGTGAATTGCACGCTACTTTTTTACCCTTGCCTAACGAAAGGAAACGATTATGGGTAAAGTTCAGATTCTCGCCGTACTGACGATGGACGGATGTCTTTCTTCAGAGTTATATGATAAAGCACATCAGGATTTGTGCCTTGACCGTTGCGGTCTTGATGAAATCAGGAAGAAAGCCTTTTACCGTGTGACACCGGACTATTCCATTTCAATGCTGCACGAATGGAGAAAAGACTGCACAAACATCCGTTACCTCGCGGAAGCCACACCGGACACGGCAGACTATATAAACGGACTGCTGCGGATGCACGCTGTGGATGAAATCATACTATACACCGTTCCTTTCATATCCGGAAGCGGACGACATTTTTTTAAGTCGGCTCTGCCAGAGCAACACTGGACGCTTTCCTCTTTGAAAAGCTATCCCAACGGTGTATGTCGCATTATCTATATCCTTGATAAAAAAGCAAGATAGCCAAAATGTGCGGCAAGCATACATTTCTATTTTCAGGAATAGAATAAATGTTCCGATTACAAACAATTTAAGTCGGAGATAATTTGTCCTTGTGAAAAAATACTGAATTTTATACCTCTGAAATCCAGCACTTTGTAAAATTGAGTGTTGGATTTTTTATTTTCTGCCGCGTTTTTTGCCAATTATATTCATGTGCGCACGCAGAAAACAAAGTGTAATTTTCAAAATTGACAGAACCATGAATTATTTCTTGCTGGCGGAAACCGACTTTTTCCGCCTGATAAACGAAGCCGGCGACTGCAATATGGAAACGGCATACACGGCTTTCGCCACCCAAGTGATCGAACTGTGCAACGGCGGCATGGACATGAACCTTACCGTCATCGCGCTTGCCTACATCGAAATCGAGTTGCAGCACCATCCCGTACGTAATCTGTCAGAAGAAAAAAGAGAGATTGCCGCCTACGTCAGCAAGGCTCTGTCTTTCGTAAGAAAGATGCAGAAATTCCTTGCCACGCCCCAAGTGCCACCACTAATATCCGCCAACAACGCAACAGAAACCACCGCCAGCCTTCTTCAATGGACGGGCAATGCCATCGACCTCGTGGAACTTATCTACGGCATAGACGTGATGGGCTGCATCAACAACGGCAATATGCCGCTCAAACAGCTCGCCCCACTTCTCTATAAGATATTCGGGGTTGATTCTAAAGACTGCTACCGCTTCTACACTGATATCAAACGCCGGAAGAACGAAAGCCGCACCTATTTCATTGACAGGATGCAGGAAAAACTGAACGAGAGAATGTTGCGTGATGAGGAGTTGGAGCGGATGAGAAAATAAAAAAATATCCATTACATATGAGAAGACAGGAATACTCGTATCCTGTCTTTTTATTTTCATTTAATTATATATTAATTAGCACAATATATGTGAGTTTTTCATTCCTATAAGGACAAATTTCAGAAACGTATGTCTGGTAAATTATTGAGTCATCATAGTATGAACATATATCATTACTAAAAACAATGAAACAACTTCCATAAGATTGTGGTTGTAAAAATCGCCATTTAATAGCCCGTTTTTTTTGTAAAATTCGCCAATTAAAAAAATATGATTATCTTTGCATTATATTTTATAAGGTATGGAAACAGTAAATAGAATACTTCAAGAGAAGATTACAGCACGAATCGCGCCCAATAAAGCAGTACTGATTTTTGGTGCTCGCCGTGTTGGTAAAACGGTAATGATGCGTAAAATTGTGGACAACTATTCAGGTAGGACGATGATGCTCAACGGCGAAGACTACGACACATTAGCACTATTGGAGAATCGCTCAATAGCCAATTATCGGCATTTATTGGATGGTATTGATTTGCTGGCTATTGATGAGGCACAGAACATACCACAAATCGGTAGTATTCTGAAGTTGATAGTTGATGAAATACCGGGAATAAGTGTCTTGGCAAGTGGTTCTTCGTCATTCGATTTGCTGAATAAGACTGGTGAACCGTTGGTCGGCCGCAGTACGCAATTTCTCCTTACACCATTCTCGCAACGGGAAATCGCACAGACGGAAACGGCACTTGAAACCCGCCAGAACCTCGAAGCGCGCTTGATTTACGGTTCCTATCCCGAAGTAGTAATGATGGAGAACTATGAACGTAAAACAGACTACCTACGTGATATTGTCGGTGCATACCTGCTTAAAGATATCTTAGCAATTGACGGCTTAAAAAATTCGAGCAAGATGCGCGATCTACTGCGATTGATAGCTTTTCAGTTGGGCAGCGAAGTTTCTTACGAAGAGTTAGGTAAACAACTCGGCATGAGCAAGACGACCGTTGAAAAATACCTCGACCTATTGGAAAAGGTCTTCGTTATCTATCGTCTGGGGGCTTATTCGCGTAACCTACGCAAGGAGGTTACAAAAGCTGGCAAGTGGTACTTCTACGACAACGGCATTCGCAATGCCATTATCGGGGCTTTCTCACCGCTGGCCATTCGGCAGGATGTCGGTGCGCTGTGGGAGAACTACATCATCGGAGAGCGGCGCAAAGCGAACTTCAATGAGGGACTGCACAGGGAGTTCTATTTCTGGCGCACCTACGACAAACAGGAAATCGACCTGATTGAGGAGAGTGCCGACAGTCTTACCGCCTTGGAGTTCAAGTGGGGAAATAAAATGCCGGCCGCACCGAAAGCCTTCCAAGAAGCCTATCCCTATGCCGAGTTTCATGTGGTAAATCGGGAGAATTATTTGGAGTTCGTATAATCAATAAATTACGTATATGGAAACAAAACTACAATCCAAACAGCAATATCCGCGGTTTATCCAAAATAAACCGTGTGGTATTGACAAATTCGATGGAGGTTCGCAAGAAAGGTTGGCAAAAACTATTGCTCGCCATTTTTGTCAGAATGATTCATTGGATGAGGAATGTACTTTACCTCGAATTATCGGCATCGAAGGTATTTGGGGATCTGGAAAATCCAACGTGGTTAAAATGTTGGAACGTGAATTATCAGACGACTATTACTTTTTTGAGTATGACGCATGGGGACATCAAGAGGACTTGCAACGCCGCTCTATATTGGAATTGCTTACAAGCAAACTTATTGATGATGGTATCCTATCTGGAAATGCAACAATAAAAGTCAAAGGTGGAGGTACGAAAACCGTATCATGGTCTGAAAAGCTGAAATATTTATTAGCCCGTAAAACGGAGACCGTAACCGAAAAATATCCCCTTATCAGTAATGGTATGGTTGCGGCATTTTTGGTTGCAGTTTTAACTCCGATATTTACATTTATTGCGTATGCAGTAAAACCTACACCCACAACATGGTGGTTTTCTTTATTGTCTATTATCATAGCTGCACTGCCAGTTCTTATTGCATTGTGCGTTTGGAAATGGGCATATAGCAAAGATCATAAATATGGATGGAGTTATATGTTAGCTATTTATCAAGATAAAGTCGAAAAGGACGTTTGCTATGAGACTTTGAGCGAAGACGAACCAACGGTTTACGAGTTCAAAACATGGATGCAAGACATTTCTGATTTTATCAAGGAAAAAGGACAACGTAAATTAGTCCTTGTTTTTGACAACATGGATCGTCTCCCCGCTGAAAAAGTAAAAGAATTATGGTCTTCTATCCATACGTTCTTCGCCGATAGCGGTTTTGAAAATGTTTGGGCTGTTATTCCTTTCGATGAAACACATTTAGCTTGTGCATTCGGAGATGAGACCGACGAACAAACGAAACAACTGACCAAGTATTTTATCAATAAAACTTTCCCTATTGTTTATCGTGTTGCTCCTCCTGTTATTACCGACTATCGAAGTATATTCAACAAACTGTTTGTTGAAGCATTTGGAGAAACAGAAAATGAAGCGAAAGAAACTATAAATCGGATATTCAGATTGGTAAATCCTAATGCCAATGTTAGGGAAATTATATCATATATCAATGAGATGGTCGCTCTTAAACAAGAGTGGTGTAACGAAATTTTGATGATAAACATAGCATTGTTCTGTTTGAAGAAGACGGATATTCTGGCAAATCCAGTAGAACAAATATTGTCCGGCGACTATCTGAATGGCATTCAAACAATAATTAACAATGATCTGCAAACACAACGCGAAATTGCAGCTTTGGTATATGGTGTCGATGTTGAAGATGCTCGACAAATTCCATTGAAAAAATATATTGAAGGCTGCATCAACGGAGAAGAAGACCACGACATAAATCAATATGCAGAGACTAATAAACAATTTGACACTGTATTAGAAGAAGTTATACAATGTATGGACAATGCGCTTATCGATAAGATTATACATTGTTTGCATAAATTAACTCGAAAGAGCGATGTTATTCTGCGTGTATGGCAAAGAATAGCACAATTGAAATTAAAAGAATCCATAGAGAAGCAGGTGTTCCCTGTCGAATACCAAGAACTGCTGTTGCATTTAGACACGGAAAGCCAAAACCATGTGATTGCTCAATTATATAAGAAGATAGTTCGGTTCAATGACTTCAATGGCGGCGACTATTTCAAAACGTTAGATGCAATAGACAGGTTTATTGCGCAAAATAAGTTGGCGTGCGATTTTACGTCATTGATTGAAGCAAAAACAGTCAAGCCAAATACATTTATCGATTATATTCAAGCTGCAAATGCAACAGATGCTGCCTATCGGGATAACGCGACAACTAAAGCATATAAATATTATCAAGTAGCAACAAATTCGGAGGCGCTCGATAATTATTTGGCAAACTTACTACCCGATAATTTCGACCATGCAGATATTGTAAAAACGTTAAAAGATAATTCTACCTATACGTTTCCAACGCTTTTGCAAGCGATCACGAATTGCATTGATGAACAGAATGTAAATAAAGATAATATAGGGGCTATATTTACAACCTATCGTTTATTGGCATCTGACGAAGAAAGACCTTTACCTGTAACGTTAGATTCAACCTACATAAATCAGTTGCATTCTGAATTAGAAACTGATGGCCGAAACATTAAAGAGTCTGGATATTACGATTTAGTCGCCATGCAATTGGCACATGGTCATTCCGTTTCCTTAATAGAGGGTGGAGATATAAAATATGTTGCAGAACTCATGGACTATTATGTGGATCATGGAGACTTATTAGTAAATAGTGTGGGATGGAATATACCGCTATTAAATGAAACACTACAATACATGGTAAATCATAAACTTGGCTATAAATTATTGCTCTCAGACATATTGCCCCAATTTGAAGATATTAAGAACAGAATAGGTGTAACGGATGAGGTATTTATCGAGCATTTAGCAGAGTGGAATACCGATTTGGATAAGTATATCAC
>NZ_JBCOSQ010000110.1:0-8789 GCF_040920905.1 Butyricimonas sp. RTP31003st1_G1_RTP31003_210430
CAAAGAACTTGTAATTATCAAAGTCTTGTCCAATTTCATATATATTCATAATGTTACACTATTTAATTACTGATAATGGTTTGACAAGGAGCTGCGTTTAGCAGCTAACTTGGCTCGTTATTGATATATTAATATGTTATAATAACATCTAACTTTTTAAGTATTTTACCACTGTTACCGTCAATGACAAGCATTTTATTTTGCTTCTTTCTATTTATATAGTGATATTCCCAAATGTTCTTGCCTTGCCATTTGCCTCTATTCAAAATTCGTTCTGGATATTCCTTACTTGCTTTTCGCTTACTATATCTGTCACCGATATACATTGCTTGTTCGTAACAAATTGAATATCCATCTTCATGATTTATAATCTTGATTATATCTCCTTTCGAATTAAATTTGTATTCCCTACCAATCCGAACCCAATTATATTTATTAGGCATAAATTCAAAAAAGCAAGATAATAATTTTCTGTCATTATCGTAGATATATTGGGATATAATGCGATGTTCCTTATCTGTAACTGTACGAAAGTATATATTTGTTCCGTTCACATCAGATTGCATTATTTCTTCAAGACACCTGTCAGAACAACAAATAGTATCACTATTTCCTACTGCGACATTATAAGTTGGGGCAAGATGCAAATCCTGCTGGCTTATTGTATCTACCAAATGGCATGAGACCTCTTTTACCCCCTTGATTGCAGCACAACTTGATAGAAGTAAGAATAGGACAACATAAAATGCTGTATGTCTAAGTATTTGTAACATAATATGCAATTATCAATAATGGGATGCAGCTTGCCACCATTAGGTGGCACAGGTGCTTGTTAACAACTCTATTTCTTTTTCAGCTTATAAATATAAGGCAATGAAAGGCTCCCTGCACATGAAATTGTAGCTAAGCCCATATCATAACTGACTCTTATGGAAAATGATATATCTAAATCTTCATACCAATATTCAACGACAGGATACAATGAACCATCTTCTGCGAAATCTGTTTCAGAAGCAAGATAAGCGTAATCGGATATAGAAGCATAGCCTTTATGCATATCTGTTAGCTTACCGTCTTCTTTGGTGGATGACAAGACGAAATAAATTCTCTTTTCATTGACCCTTGTGATTCTTAACTCTTGATATATCGTGTCATTCTTATAACATAAGGTGTCTGTATCATGCACTTGGCTTACAATGTCCAAAGGCAGAAACAAACAGAGTATAATAGTATTAAGCAGATTCATTGCCATTGTATTCATAATGTTGTTAATGGTTTGGAAAGGAACACCATTCAGGGGTTAACTTTCCTTGTTATCTATATTCTTTATTGAATCAGGATGAAACTTCAGAAGCATAAGCCTTGAAATTTGTTCCTTATCTTGCCAATACTCTTCATCTATTTTCGATAACTCATCATCATCTGATTGAGTAAGATATTCAGGTAAGTCCCATAATTCTTCAAGACGTTCATCATCTTCAAACTTTTCAATGATAGAGTAAGCTTTCAATAAAAGCTCCTTGGTATTAATAGCTCCTATTTGCTCTAATCCTTCAACAGCAAGTAAATAAGCATCATATCCCCAATTACAGAAAAATTGAACAAAACCACCATTATACATCTCCAATTCCAACCAATACAGGGATGCGATCATCCTATCATCATGTTCCATTTCTTGATAGTCGGGCTTAACTAAATCTAACTTATACCCGAGTTGAGAAAAACTCTGTTCCCAAATTTCTTCTAAATCACTCATCATTTTTGCCTCCTTTTATTATAGATAATGGTTTAGCGGGGAACGCTGTAAGCGTTATCTCGGTTTGTTAGCAAAATATAATACCCATTCTAATATTGGGTTAGGTCTATGAACAAAATACCGTTTATTATCCGAAATTGAAAATATCATTCCCGAATGCAATTTCGTTCAAGTTCCTCTTTTTACAATCCACAACGCCTCCACCCGTCTGTCCGCATCTGTACTGCATCGATTTTCCATGCTTCCCCCACACGTTTCATACAGAAACGATAGTCGAGATTGATTCTTTCATCCTGCGCATAGATGTAAAGTTTGTTGCGGGAAACCTGTT
Organism: Butyricimonas sp. RTP31003st1_G1_RTP31003_210430; assembly: GCF_040920905.1. Classification (NCBI taxonomy): domain Bacteria; kingdom Pseudomonadati; phylum Bacteroidota; class Bacteroidia; order Bacteroidales; family Odoribacteraceae; genus Butyricimonas; species Butyricimonas sp. RTP31003st1_G1_RTP31003_210430. The sequence goes on from NZ_JBCOSQ010000110.1 coordinate 2,088, forward strand.
CGGCATCAACCAGGCGGAAGGTGGCATACGTCCCCTCTGGAGAAAGCGACAAAGCGAGCGGCCGATACCCCATCCGTGGCTTCTCGGATACATACTGCTGCCAGATCTGCTGCAACTTCGGTCGCACATCCGGCGCATCAAAATCTGTCTGGTCGGTATATTTCTCCCATTGAGTCATGGCGGCAAAGAAAGCATACAGCACCTGTTCCGCCTGATGAACCGCATCAGCGTCCACCTCCAGCTTCTTCTTCGCCTGGTTTCGTTGCAACGAGGCGAACAGCTCCATCTGCTCCTGGGTAAAGAGGTCGCCAGGACGCAAGGAAAGGCGTTTATTGAAAGCAATGCCAAGCACCCCTTCATAAGTGATCTGAGTTTGTCGAACATGCAAATGATTCAGCTTAGGAAGCTGAGCAGCCCGATGCAACCCCTCATCGTCCAGCGACGTGGCGCTCAAGTCCAACAGAGCCACCTTACTTGCCTGCATCATGGACAACCCCTTTCCAGTAATTGTAGGATTTCCTGCCAAGAGCAGATACTCCAAAGTGGGCATGGTGGCAAATACCGCAAAGCATGCGTCGGTAAGCTTCGCATATTCGATCCCTACATTGACCATTTTCTTGGCACCTGCCAGCGGTTGAATCTGTTCGTCCGTTAAAGGGTAATGCTTGACATGAAATCCCACCAAAGCAGGATAAGCGCCAATCTGTTGCATCACCTCCACAGATAGCTCGGGCATGAGCATCACCTTATCGCCATCAAAAATCAGTTTGCCGTCTTCCCAGTCGATGGTACGTGCCCGCTTGGGAAAAGAAGTAAGTTCTTTTATCATCGTTCTATCATTTTTAAGGTAATCTTTGTTCATAGACTTTCTGTTTTTGCTAATGGTTTAGCAGGGAACGGCTTGTCCGTTATCCTGCTTCGTTAACATCATATTTTATTCCCATTCCAGTGTACCATATCGTATGGATAATATGGCAACCCTTTCAGGCTGCTATCATCTAGCCCCAAGACTTTGACCAATGCACCGCTTTCAAAACACCAATAACCGTCATGGTTGATACCATATTTATGGTCGTTGTGCCAAGATAAATCAGAATGACCCCGATACCATTCTTTTTTGAGGTATTTTTCCAATCGTTTTACAGCTTCTGCCTTATCTTGTTCTGCCAACTCTGTAACAGTGATAGCAGCTTGATAGGGTGACGGATATAATACTTTGTTTGTAGTCCTTTTCCAATCTGGGAATCTGTATCTAATCAAGGTGTCATAAATATAGTCTTTTGCTTCTCTATCTTTTATCAGTTGCACCAAACTCTGTATTAGGTCATCTTCATAATCCAACATGATACCTATTGACAAAAGCCACAACATTTCAATATAAAATCCGTTATCCGTCCAAAATCTCGGCATCGTTTTGATGACTTCCACATAATTATTTTTCAGATTATCAATATCCTGTCCCATAGAATACTGTACCAATAAATAACGAAGCCTATAATTGAACAAAGAATCGTAACCTATATGTTTTCCAGAAAGATGCATTTGTTCATAATAACTAATATCTTCATCATACATTTTCAGTTGCTTCGAATACTGTTCTTCGGTAAAAAGTTTATCTCTTGTTTCCATATATGGTACACTGTTTTTGATGTTAATGGTTAGAAAGGAGCATCATCAGATGCTATCTTTCGTTGTTACTAACTTATTTATAAATCCCAATCCGGAGAATAAACACCCAATCCCAATAAGAGGATAAACAATGCCGCATAAGACTGCGAGCATATTCAATCCTCGTTCATCCCCCTTGAAGCCGTCTAAATTGACAACTTTCAATATGAAGTTTGTAATTTGCCAATCTAATAAACTTTGGTCTATACAGATAAAGGCAATCCACAAAAGAATAGAGCAACATTCCAAGCCCAACAATAACACTATCGCTTTAGGTTGCATTGCATATAGTTTATAGACCTTGTAGATTAGCAATATATCTATAATTAGAAGTAAACCTAAAAAACAATATTCCATAATGCCATATATCTCGAACAAACGACCAAAACCTAAGCCACCACAAAATAATGTTATGACTATCAGTAAAGCACTGAAAGCTGTCAATGATAATATGGATTGGACGGTTTTATTCATCGCACTATTGTTAGTAATGGCTTGACAAGGAGCTGCGTTAAGCAGCTATCTTGGCTTGTTAATAATAATTACAATGTTATTCGTATAAAAGATTCACATTTAGCAGAGGAATACTTTCTTTTAAGCACCCCTCGCTTCTATGAATTAGAAATGAAACTAATACTGTTTCAAATTCAGAATCTTCAAGGATATAAGGAGTTAAGTGTGCTATTTTTCCTTTGCCATTCAATGATATTTTAGTCCATTCTTTTTGTGTAAATTCCGGCCACTTCCTTAATTCGTAGCCCGGAATTAAACTCAACTCTCTTATGTCTTCCTTGATGTAAAAGCGACCCTCTTGCTTATACTCTCGCCCCAATAAAGGACGGATAGAATCAATATTTTCAGAACTGTAAATCGGATAAGAATAGGGATGAATACCCCAAGTTATCATGATTATTTCTTGGCTGAACAGTTCATCGATTAGCTCTGTATTGGAAAATTCGTCTATTAAGTCCAACTTCCGATTGCCATATTTTCGAGTTATTATTTCTTCCATTTTTGCTAAGTCCACAAGAATGAAGCCGAGATAATTATAAGAATCAAAGTATTTGTCAGATATAGAGTAAACCAAATTTTCATTTAGTTTCATTTCTGAAAAATAGAAGTAAATAGTGATAATTTCAACAGGTATTGGAAGAACATCAATAGCGGGCAAGGTGTGAACAGGCTTGTCCTTAAAAATCTTAACACCTATATTAAATTCTCCTTGTAAGCTAAAATCTATTTTATGTTCAGACAAACCACTATTCGGAGAAAGCAATCGTATATCTGACTTGTCATTTATATAGACTTTCCCCAAATAAGTTTGATTTATTAGTTCGCCTAAAATGGAATCACTAAAGGTTAATTGGTTTTCAACCTTTTCAAACACACATCTAACATTATATTGACCTGATATACGATTCATGACATCAGGAATCGTATAACTAATCCGGTCAATACATAGCTGTAAATTGGCAATTAAATCGTTACCACCTCTAAATGCTATTGTTTTTATTCTTTCCATTTTATGTGAATCTTTTTTTTACGAACTCAATTATTATTAATGGTTTGGTGAGAAACAGCGTTAGCTGTTATCTCAACCTTGTTATGAACTTATTTTATTATAAAAGATTAATATGGCATATAAAATTTATCTGCCATAAACAGCAATACAATTAGAATAATAAACGGTAATATTAAAAATAGAATAGCCCATATATTGGAATATTTCTTATACGATTCGTCCTCTCGAATTTTCAAATACCGTCGTTTATAATGATAATAGATATACAGAATAATCCATACAAGAGGAAAGGCAAGCAGAAAAAGTGGTCCCGGATTAACACTTGTAGCTGCCCAATATATCAAAGCTATATCTACTCCGTAAAACATAATTACAATACTTAACACATCTGGGACATGCCAAGAATCTGAATGTCGGATTAAGTATTCTGTCTTATACCATAAATATCCTAATATTCTATGTATCATATATTGCTACTGTTCATAATGGTTTAGCAGGGAACGGCTTGTCCGTTATCCTGCTTCGTTAACATCATATTTTATTCTCATTCCAGTGTACCATATCAATACACCATAATAACAAGGTCTTTTTGCGCTTCAACGGCTTCATCGAAAATGAAATTCAAGTCGTCCATTTCCTGCTCGTAATCATAATCTCCGATACCGTTACCCTCTTGTAGTGAGGTGTATTCCGTCCGCTTGCTCTCCAAATCTGAAACGGGTATGCTGATGATATAGGGAAAATCACTGCTCAATGGAATAGGGATGAATGTACTTTGGCTATCCAATTGCCAAAGGTTTTCCGCACAGTAGATTTGCGTTCCATAATGGTTGCAAATCTTTTCATATACATACCCGTACATGAAAGCAATTTCGGGATAACGGATTTCTCCGTTCACTATATCTGCCAACGCTGCATAAGCATCTTTATCCGTGTTCAGGCTATCGCTGAAATAATCGTTCAGAGTGTCAAGTTCCTGCTTCAACGCAACCTTTAATTGGTTTATAAGCTGATTATCACAAGTTCCATAAACAGACTTTACCTTATCGGCTTCTGTCAAATATGCACAAACAGAGTAACTCATACCTTTTCTTCATTTAATATTGTCATTCCAGTGTACCATGTCGTATGGATAGTAGGGCAACCCTTTCAGGCTGCTATCATCCAGCCCCAAGACCTTGACCAATGCACCGCTTTCAAAACACCAATAACCGTCATGGTTGATACCACATTTATGGTCGTCATGCCAAGATAAATCAGAATGTCCTCGATACCATTCTTTTTTGAGGTATTTCTCCAATCGTTTCACCGCTTCTGCTTTGTCTTGTTCAGCCAACTCTGTAACAGTGATAGCAATTCGATAGGGTGACGGATATAATACGTGGTTTGTTGTCCTTTCCCAATCAGGAAATCTGTATCTAATCAATGTATCATAAATATAGTCTTTAGCTTCTCTGTCTTTTATCAGTTGCACCAGACCATGTATAAGGTCGTCTTCGTAATCCAACATAATGCCTATTGACAGAAGCCACAACATTTCAATATAAAGTCCGTTGTCCGTCCAAAATCTCGGCATTGTTTTGAGGGCTTTCACATAATTGTTTTTCAGCTTATCAATATCCTGTCCCATAGAATACTGTACTAATAAATAACGAAGCCTATAATTGAACAAAGAATCGTAACCTATATGTTTTCCTGAAAGATGCATTTGTTCATAATAACTAATATCTTCATCATACATTTTCAGTTGCTTCAAATACTGTTCTTCTGTAAAAAGTTTATCTCTTGTTTCCATTATGGTACACTGCTTTTTGATGTTAATGGTTCAGCAGGGAACGGCTTGCCGTTATCCTGCGTTGTTAATGGTATATTTATATTTTCCCTTTACTATAAAAAGCCTCTAAAACAAAGAGAAACAACGAAAGGAAAATGTATAATATAAGTATCAATAGATTATTCTTATTAGGCTTTTCATTAAACTTCTCTATGACAGCTTTATACCTTCTTTTCCAGCAGAAACGAATACATAAAAGAATGAATATCAGCCCTAAAGACACATTATACATTGTTCGCGTTGGATAAGGCAATATTTTATATTGTTCCAATACTCCCCATATTGTGTGAATATTACAATTTAGAAATACAGCGAGAATTAACAAAGCTGCATAAACCGCTATTTCGGAATAAGAACTGTATTTCCATAGCCTATAAAATTTGAAAAATAAATAATCTATCATACTTAATTACCATTAATGGTTTGGTGAGAGACAACGTTAAGTTGTTTTCTCGACCTTGTTAGCGTTTGATTGGATAAAATCAAGAGTTCCTAATATATTCTTTCTACTTGAAACCAATCTGTTTATTTTCATACGAATGCCATCTAATCTCATTTCTTTATCCAAGCAATCATCTCTCTTTTCTTGTTCTGACTTTTCGGAAGATAACTCCAAAAGTTTAGCATCCAATTTTTGTATTTCAAACTTCATTTTGTCCGTCCATTCATCAAGCCGTTTAGGATTATTTTTTGCCAACAAGAACGGATATTGAAGGTCTGTATCATCTTTTGACCAAATATCTAACAAATATTCAATGGAATATTTGTTTTCCAACTTATTCAGCATAGAATCAAGTTCACATAAAAGCCAACTTTTTAATCGCTCTATATCAGTTTGAGGATTTATTTTTATCCATGAACTTTTTTCTTCTGCAATACTCCCGCCAGCAAAGCTTAATTTCCTACCCGATAGTTCTGTAAATTCACGGCAAAACAAAAAGTAATTTATTCTGAAATTTTCAGTATGTTCCTCTTTGTAATATCGTTGGCTTTGAATTTCGACTTCTATCTGAAACAATCCCATATCTTTAATAAAACGCATTCCTTTATTTTGGAATGCCTTGCTTTTCATATATGGTTTAATGATTGCTTGTATTATTTCTTTTCTCATATATCAACGCTAATGGGATGCAGCTTGCCACCATTAGGTGGCACAGGTGCTTGTTAACAACTCTATTTCTTTTTCAGCTTATAAATATAAGGCAATGAAAGGCTCCCTGCACATGAAATTGTAGCTAAGCCCATATCATAACTGACTCTTATGGAAAATGATATATCTAAATCTTCATACCAATATTCAACGACAGGATACAATGAACCATCTTCTGCGAAATCTGTTTCAGAAGCAAGATAAGCGTAATCGGATATAGAAGCATAGCCTTTATGCATATCTGTTAGCTTACCGTCTTCTTTGGTGGATGACAAGACGAAATAAATTCTCTTTTCATTGACCCTTGTGATTCTTAACTCTTGATATATCGTGTCATTCTTATAACATAAGGTGTCTGTATCATGCACTTGGCTTACAATGTCCAAAGGCAGAAACAAACAGAGTATAATAGTATTAAGCAGATTCATTGCCATTGTATTCATAATGTTGTTAATGGCTTGACAAGGAGCTGCGTTTAGCAGCTAACTTGGCTCGTTATCGGTGATTTATTTTGCGATGCCTACACAT
>NZ_JBCOSQ010000111.1:0-8721 GCF_040920905.1 Butyricimonas sp. RTP31003st1_G1_RTP31003_210430
GCATTATACTGTCCCGGCACAATATTTTGTACGGCTATATTCATGTCCTTCCTCGTGTTGACCTGATAATACATTATCAAACAAAGCACGATCACCACAGATGCCGCCACACTCATTCCCCACATCCAACGCCGTTTCCTCTCTACACGCCACCGTCCTTGTACACGCTTTTCAAACATCTCCCATGCATCCTGAATTTTTCCTACCGCAACTTCCTGCATATTCTCTTCCTGATATATTCTCTGCATCCGCTCGTAGTATTCCCGATGTTCCCATCCCTCTTTTAGCCATGCATCAAAACGTTCCTCCTCCACCGCAGAAAGCTTTCCTTTAATCTTTCGGTAAATTAATTTAGCCGGTATAGTTTTATCTTCCATAATTCCAGTCTTAAAAACATACCTATAACGGACAGCCATTTATTTTGTGTGACAAGAATTTCAATTTTTTTCCGAATAATATGAAAAATGTTTTTGGAAAGACTTCATCCATCCCTCGTAATACTTGTAAACAAGTCTCACCGATGTCTCGTTAATACTTTCATTCAATTTCAAGACAAAATCAAATAAAAATCCATTGTCTGCATCGTTAACCTATCGTTGACCTATCGTTAACCTATCGTTGACCTATCGTTAACCTATCGTTGACCTCTTAACGAGACACTAAAGAAACTATAACGTAAATATCCTGCAAATATCCCGGATAACATGAACGAATTCGGCTATTTATTTTTCAGAAACATGAAAAATAAAACAGAAGAATCGACCTCTTCCGAGAGAATATCCCGCAATTTCTTATATCCTCTGGACACCTGTGTACGAATCGTATTAATCGTGATTCCTAATTCTTCTGCAATTTCTTGATATTTCTTCCCCTCCAACACGTTCAACTTAATAATCAACCTACATTGTTCCGGCAAACTCTCTATAGCTAAATTCACTTTAGCGTACACTTGTTCGTCAATCTCTTCATCTATATCCGGGATACTAATCATCGCTTCTGCCATCAGAAACTTATACTTATCCTCCACTTGCAGGTGACGCAGATAATCAACCGCAGCATTACGGGCAACTCGATAAAACCATGATTTTAGCAGAAAATCATCAGGCAGGGAAGAACTACTTTCAAATAACTTAAAGAAAATATCTTGTACAATATCTTTTGCAACATCCTCATTACCAATATGACGCACAACAAACATAACAAGTGGCTGATAGTATTTTTTAAATACGACCTCATAAGTTCGGGTGTCTCGTTTCCGTAACCCCGAAATATATGACCGATCTTCATCCAAATTCATTTCCAACTTCTTACGTCTTAATTGATCTACAATTTATCAAGCAATAAACGAACGTTTAATGCATCTTAAAATTGCATGGAGTAGGAAAATAGTTAAATATGATAATTCTTTGGTGTTGAGATATATGAAAGATATGAAATTATTGACCAACAATCAATATTGCTATACTGCGAAAATTTTATTAAACGTTCGTTTATTGATCTTCAAAAATATAAAATAATTCAAACAGACCAACCACTTATCGCCATTTTTCATATACCTACTTGAAAGCACACTTTTTCGCTCCTTTTTTTGTCTTCCTCCCTACCCAAGCTTACATCCTACTATTATCCCTCCCATTTCCCTTCGTCATCTCTTCATTCCTATAGAAGCCAGTTTCAACGATAGGATAACGAACACATAGCGACAAGATGTAAGCTATAACATTGATTATAACAACATTTACCCAAAAATAAGTTAACCTACTAAATATTTTTCCTCACGCCAGATGCGGGTATTTCCAACCGATGAACAACCATTATCATCCCCAGTAAGTCCCTTAAAGACGAGACAAAGACAAGATACAAACGAGATACAAACGACTTATCTCGTCTTCATCACCTTCATGCATCCTAAAAGTCCTCCCCGTTTCTATCTATATCCCTACATAATCAAGACTTAAACGGTTTCTTTCAATATACTATAGTAGCACTTGTTATTTCTCAAATAGCAAAAAGCAATTCCTTGTCCTAAGACATAAAAAAAGTGATCCGGGGAATCCCGGACCACCCAACCACCACACGGTCCATCCAAAAAGCAACATTCAACCCTACATCTGCTTTTCCAACTCGTCAAAATAATAGGTCACGTAGTTTACATTCTCCTGTATTTTCAGATTTGGAACAACAGTCCTCCCCACCTGTATAAATTCTCTCAACGCCGCTTTATCCTCTTGGGTACGAAAATAGACCGATACGGGCATTACCATCATCATCACGTCAGCATCAGAGAAAACTGGAAATGCCTTTTTACTGATTTTCAACAATTCACTGGTATTCTTTTCCTTGTAAGCATTAGCCAAGCTCACGTACGCTAACAATCGTTTTTTATCATCCGTTTTCAACATCCGAATCACTTTCCCGATCTCCTGTACATCAGCAAATGTTGTTTTCGTGTCACGCCCCCAAACAATGGATGACAAAACACCCGTGTAAAGCATCCCTAAACGTCGGTCAACCTTTTCCTGTCCTACCTGTTGACTGAATTGTTTTCTATGCGCCAGTAAAAACCGATAATTCTCAGAATGAAACGGAGCCAAATCATTATTATCAAACAAAATCCAACACGTGGAGTCAATCTTCTCAATATCCGTCAACTGCCCGGATAAAATTCCGGCAACCTCTCTCAACCGGCGAACCTCACTCGCATCCGACAAAGCCCGTAAGTACTTCAACAAAAAATCCTTATCCCGCTCGCCTTGTTCATAGCGAACGGCTAATGTTCCCACGGTCTCCGTCTGTTTCATGGAATGTTCTACCCGTTGAATAATTCCATCAACATCCGTCCCGCCAACCAACTTATCATGCACCACACCATCCGGCCGAATCAACACGAAGGTCGGATACGCCCCGATACCAAGTTTTTTTGCCAACTCTGGGCCTTCCCCCTTCTCCATGTCATACTTCACGTTCACGAAACGGGAGTTAAAAAACACTCCCGCTTTCGCTAGCGTAAAAACTTGTTCTGCCATCACCTTACAGGGACCACACCAGGAAGTGTAGGCATCCAAGAAAATCCACCGATTTTCTTCCTTCGCTTTCTGCAAGGCCTCCTTGAAAGTAAGCGATTCGAACCTTACCCCCTCTTGCGCCCGCAGTAAGGTGAGGGACAAACAACACAACAACATTAAAATTACCTTTTTCATTCACTGAAAATTAAAGAATTAATCTTCTACAGGTAATGTAGCTTTATACTTGTCAAATTCCGTCCGGTACTTATTCCCGGAAACCTGAATATCCCAACCGTACTCTTTGAAATACTTAATTATAATCTCATATTTCAACGCTCTCGACTTGCTATTATCCAAGTAATCTTTCTTGATATTCTCGTATGACTCCATCACGAGTAAACGTAACCATTCCGAAAAATCACTCTCAAAAGAACGAGAACTTCCCCCAGTAATATATCCCCCGTTACGGCATAATTCATTCACGGCATTCCGATACTTGATCACGTAAGAACGGCTGTTTACTTCATCCTCGTCTTCATCATCCGCATCCGGATTTTCCTTTTTCCATGCTTCCTCGTCTTTATCGTACTCGTTACCCAATTTCTCGTAAGCCTCTCCATCATCATAAGCCTTACCACCAGCCACGAATTCTTTTAAGGGTTCCTCCATACGAGCCACGATCATCGAACCCAATTTTTTCCACACCTCAGCCGTCAACACGGAATCTTGATAATAATGGTTCACCGGATCTGTCACCGGAATAGCGCCATCCGTGGTATTGGGCCACATCAAGATCAACCGACTGCGTCCCAACGCTTTCACGGGATAAATCCAGTAAAGAGAACCATATTGTTTCACGTAGAAAAACTCCAACGGGAAAAACGAATTGGCATACTCTTTAGATACATTACTTAGCAACGCTTCTGAATAATTTAATACTTCCGGAATCTTTTCTTCCTCCAAATTCTCCGCTCCACGCATGGCAACAAGAGCATCTTCAGCCAAAATAGAATTCGTCAGCTCGTCAATACTGTTAAAATAAGTACGAACCCAAACCCCATAATCATTATACATCGCTTTTACACGAGGATCTGCATTCTCATCCGGGGAAAACATCTCGACAATCCCCAAATCTTCCGTCGGAGACAATTTACTCTCCTTGTCACAACTACTTAAAAATAACACGAGAGCGATCAACAGTAAATATATATTTCCAGCTTTTATCATGATATTCTATATTTATAAATATTAAACCAACTGTTTATCTAGGATTCAACGGCATATTAGGACTATTCAACTGTTCCGATTCCGGAATTTGCAACACGTAGCGTAAATCCCCCTGTTCCAAGGTATACACCTGTCCGTTCTCGTATGCATGTTGAATTCTCGGTTTCCCTAATCGCCTTAAATCAAGCCAACGCATTCCACAATCAAACGCTAACTCAACCCGACGTTCTTCCAATACTCTTTGCAAGACAGTCTCATCCGTGAAATCAGCTTTATCCAAAGCGACATAATTATCCTTCTTGATACGGGTCACCAAAAGCCGATTCAGATCAGCAATAGCCAAATCCTTCTCTCCAGTCCGAGCGTATGCCTCCGCACGAGTCACATAAGCCTCACTCAATTTTAACCCGATATAATAGCAATCACTCTGTTGAGTAGCAAACATCCGATACACGGTCGGTCCTAATTCCACGTAATCAGCACTCTCCGGATCAGCATTCGATTCGAATATATACCGTCTGTAATCAATCACATTCGGATCACGTTTACAAAGTTTTAATAATTCTTCCGTTGGCTTAAAGCGAGTTTTACCATAATAGTAGGGATTTTGATTAGCGATGCCCCCCACGAAAAACAATACTTCATTCCGGTAATCGGTATCTATGAACCCGTAAGTATAACTAAATGCGTTCGAGATTTTGTCCAACCCATCTAAATAAGACTGGATCTCGTTCATATCAAACAAAGCCTTGGCATCAATCACATACGAAGCCGCCTCAATTGCCTCTTCATATTTATTCATGAACAAATAAACACGAGCTTTAAAAGCCTGCAAGGCAATGTAATCAAAACGATACTTACTCTTACTTTCCTTGCCTTGTAAATCTTTGGTGGCCTCATCCAAGTCTTTCTCAATTTGTTCCCATACTTTACCTACCGGAACACGAACGTTATTCTGTGTATTCTGATGCACATCCGTTGCACTCAATGGCATCGGAACACCCGGTTTCTCCAGATTTTCCGTGGCATAATTCTCAGCGTAAAGATTCACCAGATAAAAATAACAATAGGCACGCAAAGCATAAGCCTCTCCTCTCACCGTTTCAAATAAATTCTTTTCTTCGGCAGAGGGTGTTTTCCCGGCGAATTCATCCAACACCGTGTTGGCATAAAATATAGACTGATACAACTGTTTCCAGTAACCATCCTCGGCCCCGTTATATTGGTGCGTTGCCGCCCAGATAAACCACGGTTCGTATGATTTCGTCACGGCTGCTGAAGCATTCAGGTTTGCATACACGTTATCAGTCGCCAAATCGGTATTAATAAAGAAATTCGACCGCGGGTATCCACCCAATAAAACAGATTCGAAATCTTCCACGCTAACCGGTAACATACTGTTTACCGGTTTTATATCTAGTAAATCACAACTACTAAACAATGTAAGTAGTATCAACACGTGAGTATATAATATCTTTTTCATAATCAATAACATTAAAATTGTACAGATAGCGAGAACGAGTATGTACGAGATAATGGCAAATACGTATTCCCGAAAGAAACATTAGCATTACTCGTTGATCCATATTTCATGACAGCTCCCGTTGCCTCCGGATCTTGGCCTTTTAATCTCGAATTTTTCCACACGTGCAAGTTATTTCCTTGTAACATAAAACGAATATTCTGAATACCTAAATCCCGAAGTTTCTTCAAATTCAAGTCATAACTCAAAGAGAGATTCTGTAACCGCACGAAATCGCCCTTCACAGTTCTCAAATCACTGTTATTATACATCGTCCCGTTTGACGGGTAGGGATAGAAAACAGCATCATCAAACTCGTTAGCTTCTAATCTCGGGACGTCAGTAAACTTCTCGTCACCCGGTTTTCTCCATCTGGAAGCCCACTCTTTCGACATGTTCTGTGTTGCTTCCGGGTAAGCAAAAGCCTGTCCGTCCGTCATGTTCCGTAAACGAATCACGTTTCCAAAGTTTCCAACTAACAGCACGGACAACGTCACATTCTTATACATAAACGTGTTGGTAAAACCACCTTGAACCAAAGGCATCGTCGTACCGGAATACTCCAATCCTTCAACATTATTCATCCCCTTCAGAACTTTCTCCCCTTTCTCGTTATAGAACTGGGCACGTCCCTCCTCATTCAATCCGGCATATTTATATGACCACAACCCGTTAATCGGCTTACCCACGATAGCGGCAGACGCATAATCCGTTCTCTGAGCATTAGTCATAGAACTATATGTCGGTGTTGAATACGCATCCAAAATTTCATTATAGTTATAACCGAAATTAAAATTAGAGGTCCAACGGAATCCGCCCGTATCAAGATTTACCGTGTTCAAAGAAAGCTCCCAACCGGTATTCTTCATGGATGCCCAGTTTACAGAAACTGACGGGAATCCGGATACCAACGATACTTGTTTACTTCCAAGTAAATCAACTCCTTTTTTGTAGTAATATTCCAACGTACCGGCTATTCTACGATTAAATAGTCCGAATTCCAAAGCCAAGTTAGTGGAATAGTTCTTTTCCCATTTCAAATTCGGATTCTTCGGGGCAGAAATGACCAAATAATTTTCGTTCTTAATGGCATCGATCGTACCCACTTTCGCTACTAAATCAGAATAAGCATCTGCCACGTTTCCCTGACTACCGTAAGAACCTTTCAAGGTTAAATAAGTCAACCATTTCACGTCTCTCAAGAAGTTTTCTTCCTTCACCTGGTAATTAAACCCAACAGACCAAAGCGGTTGGAAAAGGTCATTTGTTTTCATTCCGAAACGATTAGAACCATCTGTACGAGCATTGAAACTAATCGTGTAGCGATTCTTATACGTGTAACCGGCCACCCCGAACCAGGAAACAGCCGCCGTTTCATTCAGGTTCTCAGTCCAGTAAGGAACACCTAATTTTGCCATCAAATCCAATTGCAGAATTTGTTGATGTCCCCGATCATGAGCATAACCGTAAATTTGAGTAGTCTCTTCCTCATATTTAGAAGTCCGTATTTCCTGACCGACCATCACATCGAAACGGTGATCTTCGTTGATAACGGGCATATATGAAATCTGGTTACGGAAAGTGATAGAACTATTATTCGTTCCCTTACTCTGACGATACCCGCCATCGTGCCATACCGGTTCGAAAGTGGTATTATCATACATATCTTTCTGACGGGCACGAACAAAATAACTATCCTCTGTTGCAACATCCACATCAGTCGTGTTCGATTTAGAGAAAGAGAATAAACTGCTGAACGTCAAATCCGGCAATATCTTCCATTCGATATCCACGGTTCCCTTCAACCCGAAACTTTTGGATCGTCTCCAAGCTTGCTCCCGATTTTCCAAGAAGTTAAATTTCAAATCATTATAATACATGTAATTGAAATTACCATTCTCATCATAAGCATTATGAGCCCGGGTCGTGTAGATCGCCCATTCGTAAGGATTTTCACGTGAATCGGACGCGAAGAAACTCTTGTTATTACGCATATTCACGTCCAACATTCCCCCGATTCTCAAATTATGTCTTAACTTGGTGAACACCTTTGCTGCCATTGTATAGGTATCCATTCCCACGCTTTTAGCAGTTGCCTGCTCATCCATATAACTACCGGAAAGATAGAATGTCGTGGTTTCCGATCCCCCGGAAATACTAATACTGTGACGATGGGTTATCGAATTTCGGAAAAGATATTTAAACCAATCCGTATTCACGGTTTCCAACTGATTCACTCTATCCTGGAATTGTTCCCAACTCATCTTATGATCATGTACATCTATAAAATAACGTTCAAAATCGGAAACAGTACCATATTGGCCGGCACTATTGGAAGAGGCCTTTAACAACCCTTTTTCCAACATCTCCATGTTCACGTCAATACGTTCCTTGGAATTCATCATGTAAGCATCTTTCAATTTCGGACGCATACCGATCGTGATACTCCCGTTGTAAGTCACCCTAGTTTTACCAGCCGTACCTTTTTTAGAGGTGATCACGATAACACCATTAGCAGCCCGCGTCCCGTAAATAGCAGTTGCCGCGGCATCTTTCAAAACGTTGATCGATTCAATATCATCCACATTCACGCCTCCGATACCGGATGCGATCAAATTTCTATTGTTCAGAAGATCATCGACATTAGCATCCACCGGATCTTCAAGAATAATTCCATCAACCACCCATAACGGTTGAACGTTACCACTAATCGTGGATGTTCCCCGGATTCGTATTTGTGGAACGGCTCCCGGAGCCCCTGAAGTACTCACGATCGTCATACCCGGTACCTGCCCTTGTAATAATTTATCAATACTCGGCTGATTCACCATACGCAAACGGTCCATATCCACCGTGGTAATTGAAGACGTCAACTTACGACGTTCGATTTTCTGGTAACCGGTCACTACCACCTCTTCCATTTCACTCACATCCTCTTCCAACACCACGTTGATCTCCTTCTGTCCC